>JBEPUG010000032.1:0-24428 GCA_041691695.1 Flavobacteriales bacterium | reverse complement strand
TTCGCGTTGCATATCGCGCATCTGCAAAATGGTGACGCCACTGGTGTTCTCCTTGAGCCATTCGCGATAGGTATAGAGGAACATCATGGTGGTGCGATAACCATAGTTGTCGCGCGCGCCGGCGTCCATGACGCGCATCTTGGGCTTGCTCGGCAGGCTGACGACCGGGGTGATGTAAGGGAACGAAGCATTCATACGCAGCGCGCTGGAAAGCTTCAGGTTGTTGGGGTCCTGGTCCTTGAAAAGCTTTTGGAATTCGATGCTTTCCGCTTCCACCATGCTGGTCACGGGAAAGGTGGGCTGGATGTTCGCGAGGTAGGCGATGGGTTGCGCTGCGATCAATAAGCGACGACCGTCGTTCGTGCTGGTAGGACTGATCACGAGCATGGGCACCTTCGCCTCCCGCTCCGCTTGGGCCATGTCCCCGATGCGGATGTCCAACAGGCCTTCGGTCAGTGAATCCATGCGCCGCTCAAAAGCATATCCGCGGTCCAGCGTGTAACTGCGGTCGCCATCCTTCACCCTTCTGTAGCGGATGAACATGTCGTTGGTGACGAGGCTGAATGTGATGGGATTGAGGATGTCCGACGCCATTTCGTCCAAGTGCACCGGTGCGCTTGGCGGTGCGTGGCGGCCATCTCCTTCTGCCAGCACAAGCTGCCTATAGTAGGTGGCACCGATCAATCCGCCGCTGCTCCCAGTCATCAATGCGGAGCGTTCCATCAGTTGTCCTCCGAGGATGCTATCCGCCACTTGGAGACATCGGAAGGTCCATAGCATCGCGCGGGAGCCGCCGCCGCTGGTGTTGATGATGATGAGCTGCGGTTTGGCACCTGCTTGTTGAAGCGATCTGTTGTGCTTCAGCCATTCCTGCAGAACGGGCAGATAGGCGTCGGCATCGGCTTTCGCGGCAATGGTGTCTGTGTCCAAGGCGTGAAGATGCTCCCGGTCATACTTAGCGGGAGCGGCCTTGTAGTCCAGCCCGTATGCCTGCGCATCGGCGAGGAAGCTTTGTGTGAACTGACTGAAGATATTGAGGACGATGACAAGACCGAGGAGGAAGGTCACCATCCATCCTTTCATCCAACTGAGCAGCGCGCTGAATAGCATCAGCAGCATGGTGAAGAGCAGGTAGATGCTGGCCCCGGCAGGGATGGCGAAGAATGGCGTGTTGCTGAAGGCGCCCAAGGCGATGAAGGTCACCACGACGGCCACTTCAAAGATGCTCCCATTGATGTGGTTCTGCCAGAGTACACTCCGCAGCAGGTCCTTGTCATAGTGGGCACTGCTGCGGGCCAAAGTGAGGCGGAAGGGCCAAGTGAGATAACTGTCAACGCGCCATTTGTGGAGGTACTGTTCGCGTCGGAGCCAGCGCGTGGCTTTGCGCTGCTGCTGCCGCACAGGTGGCACCCGTGGGATGATGTCCTCAATGACCTCTGCGGGGCGGAAGGTGTCCGCGTCCTTACCGAGCATCTTGTGGATGTCGATGTTGGTGCGCGTGAAGTAGAACAACGCGATCATCAAGAAAAGCCCGATGCCGAGCAGGAAAGCGAAGAGATGCAGCGCCACCGTGCCCGGAGGCACCAGTTCCTTCTCCAGTTGCAGTTTTCCCGAGTACCACAGGTAAGTGAGCACGAAAGCAGCGGGGATGAGGCTATTGTTGAGGTTGAACTTCAGGAAAGGCCGGGCCAGCGTGGCCACAAAGGGAAATCGGTAGGCGTGCGAGGTATAGGTGAAGAGGTTGAACGCGGTGATGAAGCCACCCAGCGCGAAGCCCAAAAGCAGGAAGGACCAGATGTTGGCCGTCCCGAAATATTCCGGGTATAGGAAGACATAGGGTACACCGTACTTCAGGCCGACACTCTCGGTGATGTAGCCGAAGAACAAGGCCCAGCACAGCAGCGTGAGGTGGTTCTTCTTCAGGTGCAGCAATAAAAGCTGCACTGGGAAGAAGAACATGACGCGCGCCGTAATGCTCCGGATCCTGCTTTTGGGACTCATGTGCGTGGCGGCCTGTGCGGCTCTGCCGCAATAGTAGGAGAGGGGCAGAGCGTTGTGTCCGGCCTCCCCCGAAAACCGTCAACGATCAGATCTTCGCCAAGGTTGCTCGCATCACCTCCGCCTCCACGGCCTCGGCCTTTGCTTTCAGCGCTTCGGCCTCATCCATCACCTCCTTTTGGAATGCGGCATCGTCGAAGCCCTTGAAGTTGGTGCGCACGTTCAGATACGCGGCCATGGCCCCGGTGCGCGCACACATCACGCCCACGCCGGCATCGCTCACGCTCGCAGGCATGCCGATCTCGGCCATGGCCTTGGACACCTCCATGCTGGCCACGCAAAGGCGCAGTGTCTTCAGCGGAATGAGGATGGCGCCCTTGGTGGCCTCATGGATAGCGGCCTTGCGCGCTGCCTTTTCCTCCGGACCGCCTTTGGGCAACTGCAGCGCCTGCATGATCTTCTCATAGGCCCGGGTGTCCTCGTCCACCAAGCCGAGCAACTCGGTGCGGTAGTTATCCGCCTTCACCGCCCAATCGCTGAACTCTTCCCAGCGGTCGTCCCAGCCGCGCTTGTTAGCGCTGAGGTTGGCCACCATGCCGCCGAGCGCGACGCCCATCGCACCGACGATCGCTGCCACCGAACCTCCGCCTGGCGCAGGCGATTCGGCTTGTGTCTCCTCCGTGAAGCGCGTGAGGCTGAGGCTCACCAGTCGCGTTGCTGCGGAATCCTCCAGTTGATACTCGATCACCTTCTTGCGCGCATCGAAGGGTGCGAGATCGTCCAGTCCGAGCGACTTCACAGCGATCACGATCTTTTCGCGCTCGCTGATGCCGAGGCTGCGCTCCTGCTTTCGCAGGAAATAGTCCGCGGCATCGATGAGGCTTTGCTTGGGGATCAAACCAACCAGCTCGCTGCCGGTGACGCGAATACCTCGCTCCAACGCGCTTTTGCAAGCCTCGTCGAAGGCGATGTGCACCGGCGTCACATCAATGTCGTTCAGGTTGAGAGAGAGCTGCGCTATGCCGTACTCCTCTATGAACCAGCCGATGCCCTTCACGGACTTAAGCTTACCGGGGATCACCACATGGTTGCCTTGCGCATCGGTGATGATCTTGCCCGTGAGCGTTCCGCCCTCGCGCTTCACGCGACCGCTCTCGCGCAGGTCAAAGGCGATCGAGTTGGCCCGGCGCACGCTGGTGGTGTTGAGGTTGACGTTGTAAGCGATGAGGATCTTGCGCGCGCCGACCGCCGTCGCACCGCTGCGTTGTGTGCTGGCGTTCCATTCCGCAGGACCGAAATCAGGTTTCCACTGCGGATCCACCAGCTTCTTGGCCAGACCCTCGTATTCACCTGCGCGGTTGTTCGCGAGGTTGCTACGCTCTGGCTTTCGCGCGGCTGCCTCGTATGCGTAGACGGGGATCCCCAATTCCTTTCCGATCCGCTCGCCGAGTTTGTGCGCGTATGGTGACAACTCTTCCAACGTGATCCCGCTGATCGGTACCAACGGACAAACATCGGTGGCGCCGAAACGCGGATGCTCACCGTGGTGCTGGCGCATGTCGATCAGCTCCTGCGCCTTTTTCACCAAGCGGAATGCAGCTTCGCAGACCGGCCCCGGCTCTCCCACGAAAGTGATCACCGTGCGGTTTGTCGCGGCACCGGGATCAACGTCCAGCAGGCGCACACCTTCCACGGTCTCCACCACCGCTGCAATAGCGTCGATCTTGGCATGGTCACGGCCTTCGCTGATGTTCGGAACGCATTCGATGATGGGCATGGGGATAGGGTTTTGAGGCCGCAAAGCTATGGGGAGGGTAGTTGACGGTTATCAGTTCTCAGTTGTCCGGCGTGGCCGCGACCAGACCAAGTACCGATCACCATTCACCCAGAACCGGACCTCAGCCACCATGCTGTGGCAGCAACATGCTCACGCAATTGTTCATCATGTGCAGGAACACACCCGTCCAGATGGATCCCGTGTTGGCGCGCGCATAGCCGAGGAACACGCCCATCGGCAGGACATAGAGCAACAGGATGTACCAGTCATACTGCTGGTGGATCAGCGTGAAGACGCCCGCCACGATCGCGATGCTGACATGCTTATCAAGCAAATGGCGCAACGATCCGTAGAGCAGGCCGCGCAAAAGGAACTCCTCGAAGATCGCGGGGACGATGCCCATGCCCAAGATCAGCAAGGGATAGTTCGTCACCGAGCCGAGCACCTTGGTCATGAAGGCGCTGTTCATGTCGGGGAAGAGCAAGGAGATCGCTTCTAGCGCAGCGAACAGGACGATGAACATGCCGGTCCATACCAATAATGGGCGCAAGGCGGGTGGTCGCAAGGCGAGGAATTGTCCGGTGCGGTTCTGCTTCCAACGGTAGGTGACGAAGAGCAGCAAGGCCAACCCCGCGAGTCCTGAAAGGAGCGAGACGACCGAGAGTACATCGCCGTTCTCGGAGAGCTCGCGCCAACGTTCCAGGAACGGCTGCGTGTCCAGCATTGCCATCGAAAATCCTTGCTGAGCCAAGGATGGTGTGAGGGCGATCACGCGCCAGATGAGCACCACCATCTGGGCGAACATGAAGACCAGGAAGATGAGCGAGAAGAGCAGCAGCCCTCGTGCCATCTCCAAGCCCGGCGGCTTGATCAGCGTAGGGCTAAACTGTGGCTTCTCCGGTCCGGATGATTGTTCCATCGATGATCACGGTGTCGATATGGTCGTTGCCGAACGCATAGGGTAAGTATGCAAGTGAAGGCACCGGTTTGGTGATGATGAAGCTGGCGCGCTTGCCAACAGTGATGCTGCCCAGTTCGGAGGCGAGGCCCATGGCTGCGGCAGCGTTGATGGTTGCGGCGTTGATCGCTTCCTCCGGCAGCATACGCAGGCGGATGCAGGCCATGGCTACCACAAGGTTCATATTGCCGCTGGGCGTGGTGCCGGGGTTGAAGTCCGTGGCCAGCGTGACAGGAAGACCCGCATTGATCAAGCGGCGTGCGGGAGCGAAGGGAATGTTGATGAAGAAGGAGCAGGAGGGAAGGAGCGTCGGGAAGACATCCGAGCCTTTCATCGCTTCGATATCGCTGTCCTCCATCACTTCGAGATGGTCCACGCTGAGCGCGCCGTGCCGCACCGCCACCGGGATGCCGCCGATGCTGGTGAATTGGTTCACGTGCACTTTGCCGCGAAGTCCGTGCGCCGCGCCCGCCGTGAGGATCCGTTCCATCTCGGCCACGGTGAAGTAGTTCGTCTCGCAGAAGCAGTCCACGAATTGCGCGAGTCCTTCCTCCACAACGCGCGGGATGATCTCGTTCACGATCAGGTCCACGTAACCGTCGCGGTTTTCCTTGTGCGTCTCGGGGATGGCGTGCGCGGCTAGGAGTGTGGCCTTCACCTGCAAGGACAAGGCCTCTTTCAATCTCTTCACTACGCGCAGCATCTTCAGTTCGCCATCGATGTCGAGGCCGTAGCCGCTTTTGATCTCGACGGCCACCGTGCCCTGTCGCATCATTTCCTCTGCGCGTGCCTTCGCCTGTGTGAAGAGGTCGTCCTCGCTCGTCGCGCGAAGCTTCCTTGCGCTGTTGAGGATGCCACCGCCCTTCGCCGCGATCTCCTTGTAACTGAGCCCGTTGATGCGGTCCACGAATTCGCTCTCGCGAGAAGCGGCGAAGACCGTGTGTGTATGCGGGTCGCACCAGCCGGGCAGTACGTAGCGTTCCGTGGCGTCGATCACCTCCAGGTCGTTCCAATCTGCTATGCCCGGCCAATCCGCATCGTTGCCGATGGCCGTAATGATGCCGTCCTCCGCCATTAGCCAGCCGTGCTCCACCTGCGGAAGATCGCGCATCTCCGCACCCGCCACGCGCTCCACGCCGGCGGCATGCGTGCCCACCAGCGCCTTCGCTCCTTTGATCAACAATCGACGTCCGCCCATCGGCTGCGAAGTTGGGCACGCGCGATCAAATGGGAGTGCCGGAGGTTTGGAATGGCAAGCCGCGCCCCATTAGCGAACGGATCGGGGAAACAATGCACGATGCAGGAAGAACGTGAATTCATGCAGCTCCCGTGCACCGCGAGATGCAGTGTCGCGGACCGCGATGGCATGATGCATGCACCAGTAATGGCGAACCAAAAACATAAACGCAATGAGCGCAACAACAGATAAGATCAAGGGCAACTGGAACGAGATGAAGGGTAAGCTGAAGCAGCAATACGGCAATCTTACCGACAATGACCTCACCTACACCGAGGGCAAGGAGGATGAGTTGTACGGCAAGCTGCAGCAGCGCTTGGGCAAGACCAAGGACCAAGTGCACGAGATGATCCAAAAGGCTCACACCGAGGATACCCGCAAGGAAATGGAGAAGGGCCCGAAGGCTTGATCCTTAAAACACAAACTAAGATCGAAGGCGGGGCGCTAATGCGCTCCGCCTTTTTCGTTGCGGTCTTTCGGCAACAAGAAGCGCGTAGGGAATGGATCTGGAGAAGCAGGATCCTTTAGCCGATCGATCGAACCGAGGACAGCGAAGTTTAGGAGAATGCCGAGTGGAATGCCGATCCAATAATCCGTGGATGTGGCCAACGCATCGCGACGCACAAGATGGAAGAAGACGTTGGCGATGGGCATGAAGAAAAGCCAGCACGTTGCCATGCCGGCGTTGTACCACGTGCGACCCTTAATATTGAAGAGGAAGGTGTGCGCCACCACGTTGCCGAGTGAAATGAGGATGCTGACGATGCCGAGCCACACCGCATGTTCGCCCAGCAACGCTGCAGCCAAGTAGACGCCCCAGCCCAGTCCCACATTGATCAGCATCGCGCTGCGCATATTGAGGGGATAGCGATCCGGTATGTCGCTGGCGAACATGGCGGTATTGATCATGCCCGGGAAAGTTCCGGGGTAATTGTATTCCTCCACTTGATGCAGGCAGAGCGATGCGAAGCTGATCCAAAGTAAGGTGCAGTATTCGCCAAGGCCGACATGCTCCAATAGGACAAGGAGGACCGTTGCGACGGCAAGGCCAGCACCAACATCAAACCAGTGTGCTTTCAGGAATTTCATCGTCGGTGGACGCAGCGAAGGTCGGAGGTCTTCCCCAAGTTCGTCGCGAGACTTCCGCCGCCGGGAAGATGCGTTCCTACGACAAAACTCCGGCGCGAGACTTCCGCCACCGGGAAGATGCGTTCCACCGAGCGGGCGTCCCGTACAATGAAGTTCACCATCGCCTTTCCTCCCCACTTCCGATCTTTACGCCCGCTTCCAAAGATCAGGTGCAATAACGACTATGAGACCATCACCAAAGGGATTCGTTGATCTCATTGCAGAGCGTTGGCGTTCAGTAGGTAGAACTGACTTATCTCTTGCACTCCAAAGTGCACCAATGCGTGCCGCGTCAGGAACTGAAGCATTATCCATTATTGGCGGATTCCTTCTTCAAGTGCGAGAAACGGATAGGCTGGCTTTCATGGAGGTGGAGGATGTGTTTCTTGATTTCTTGAAGTACTGCTCCCAGCATCGTGTTGTGTTCGATTATCCATGATTTGGGTTTTTCCTGGAATTCCTCTATCCGCGTGAATCTCCAAGAGCGTTCCTCTTCGATCGCCACCGCCTTTCCTCCCCACTACCGACCTTTGCGCCCGCTTTAAGAAACCATCGATCATGCGCATCGGCATTGTTTGCTATCCCACGTTCGGCGGCTCGGGCGTGGTGGCCACGGAGTTGGGCCTCGCCCTCGCGGAGGAAGGTCACATCGTACACTTCATCACCTACGACCGGCCCGTACGCCTCGGCACGCGCACGGCGAACGTGTTCTATCACGAGGTGCGCGTAAGCGATTATCCGCTCTTCGACTACCAGCCTTATGAGTTGGTGCTGACAAGCAAGCTGGTGGACGTGGTGAAGCACGAGCGCTTGGACCTGCTGCATGTGCACTACGCGATCCCGCACGCTTCGGCGGCTTGGATGGCGCAGCAGATCCTCGCGGCACAGGGCATCCGCATCCCCTTCATCACCACGCTGCACGGCACGGACATTACCCTCGTGGGCCGCGACCCGAGCTTCGAGCCGGTGATCACCTTCGCTATCGAGCATAGTGATGGTGTGACCGCCGTTTCCGAAAGCCTGCGCACCGACACCTACCTGCATTTTCCGGTGAAGCGGGAGATCGAAGTGATCCCCAACTTCATCCGCATGGAGCGCTATGCGATGGGCTCCGACCCCGTATTGCGCAAACGTTTCGCGCCGAACGGGGAGAAGCTGCTGGTGCACGTGAGCAACTTCCGGCCGGTGAAACGTGTGGAGGATGTGATGAGCACCTTCCTCGGTGTGCGCAAGCAGATACCCGCGCGCTTGTTGTTGATCGGGGATGGCCCTGACCGCCAGCTCATCGAGGCGGAATGCCGTGCCAACCACATCTGCGATGACGTCTGCTTTCTGGGGAAGATGACCGACCCGGAAGCCATCGTGGCGAGCTGTGACCTTTTCTTGCTCACGAGCGAAACGGAAAGCTTCGGCTTGGCCGCGTTGGAGGCGATGGCCTGTGGCGTGCCGGTGGTGAGCACCGATGTGGGGGGTACCTCGGAAGTGGTGGAAAATGGCGTGGCCGGCCTTCTGAATACCTTGGGAGACGTCGCTGCGATGACCACGAACGCATTGAAGATCCTTTCCGATCCGGCGACCTTGGCGCGCTATCGTGCCGGTGCATTGCGGTCGGCGGCGCGCTTCGATCTGCCGAAAGTGCTGCCACGTTATGAGGAGCTTTATCACGAAGTGGTGCAACAGGTGAAGGCGGATGGAATTCATCAGTGACCGCGTGAGCGTGGAGCGCACGCCGACCTCGATGAGCGTGGTGATCAGCACGCGATTGCCCGCGATGCAGCGCAACCTCTTGATGGCATGGCTGCTGGCCTGGAGCGCCTGCGGGATCTACTTCATCGCGGAAGCGGCGAAGCCACAGCACCGCGAGATGATGCTGACCTTGTGGATCATGCTGGCTTTCTGGGCCTACTTCGAATTGCGGATCCTGCGGGTGGCGCTTTGGCGTACGAAGGGTTTTGAGATCTGGCGCGTGCAGGAGGGCGAGCTCACGGTGAAGAACAGTCTTTTCGGCTACGGAAAGGCCACCCGTTATTTCATCACGAACATCCAACGCTTCGGAAAGCTCAACATGGAGGAGACCTCGTGGAAGTGGCAGATGAGCGATTCCTTCTGGACGCGTGGCGCCGAGCGACTAGGCTTCGAATACCTGGAGAAGAAGGTGGCCATCGGTCGCGGCATCAACGAGGACGAGGCGCATCGCTTGGCCGTGCTGATGAGCCAGGAGCTGAAGCGCGAAAGGAGAACGCCGTGAGGAAGTACAGGTAAGGGAAGTAATGGAGGTCGCTGGCCTCTGCGCCTCGGCGGCCACTAGTAGTACTCGCTTCTGAATGCATTCCCGCTGATCCGCAGGGTGCGCACGCTTTCGATCATTTCCTCCACCGTCATGCGTTGTGCAGCAGGGGAGGCTAGCGCGGTATCGATGGTGTTCACTGCACCGGCGGGCACTCCCGCTTGCTGAAGTCGTTGCAACAGTTCCTGCTGTGGAACCGCTGCGATCGCTGGGGAGATCAACGTTGCCAAACGTTCCCGGTTCTTCACACGTTCGGAATTTTCTGCGAAGTCGTTGGTGCTCTTCAACTCAGGCAGGTCAAGTACATCGCAGAGATCGGAGAATTGCGCGTTGCTTCCCACGGCGAGCACGATGCGTTTTCCGTCTGCGCATGTAAAGACCTCTCCGTAGGGCGCAATGTTCGGATGCAGCGTCCCGAGCGGCTTTGCGACGTGACCTACCATCAGCCAGTTGGTTGCTTGGTTGATCAATCCCGTTAGCGCGGCGTCCTCCAAGGCCACTTCGACATAAGCTCCTCTTCCGCTCTTGGCACGATGCAGCAACGCGAGCAATACGCCCTCCTTCAACTGGTGCGCGGCAAGGATGTCGATCATTGCCACGGGCAGCTTGGCGAGGTGATCGCTGTCGCTGCCGGTCATACTGAGGTACCCGGTCTCCGCCTGCAACACCACATCAAAGGCTGGACGCGAAGGATCATCGGCATAGCCCCGGATGTGGCCGTGGATCAGCGTTGGATTCATCGCGCGAAGCCGAGCACGATCCAATCCGAGCTTCTGCGCATCGGCGGCCATGTGGTTGGTGATGAGTAGATCGGCCTTTAAGAGCAACGCATCGAATTCCGCACGGCCGGAGGCACTCTTAAGATCCAGTGATAGATATTCCTTGCCATGGTTCACGCTGCTGAAGTAGGCACTCACAGGTGTTGTGCGATCTTCCTCGGGAAGTTTCCAACGGCGCGTCACATCACCGCCTGTTTTTGGGTTCTCGATCTTCAACACGCGGGCACCCAGTTCGGCGAGGAAGGTGCCGACAGCAGGTCCGGCCAATACACCGGCGGTCTCGATCACGAGGAGGTCCTTCAACATATGGCGAAAGTAGTTTGGTGATCGAGCCTTTACGTTCTCATGCAGCCGCATATGACCGGAGCGCGAGTTGGCTCGTGCAGTATCAGCGCATGCATCGATACCTTTCCCCCATGTTGCATTCCGAACGTTGGTTGCCGATCATTGGTTGTGTATTTGCCGTGAATATTGCGGTGCATGGGCAAAATTCAGAGGCAATCCGAACCGAGGGGCCAGGGCAGGCCGTTGGCCCTATTACAGTGGGCGGCCATGTATTCCAGATGCAGACAGACGTGGAATTCGGGAAGTTCAACGCGAACGAGTCGGTCAACAGCTATACTTACATGGAACCCGGCGCTGTACTGCGCTTCGGGTTAGGTCGCACATTCGAGGTGAACACCGCATGGGGGTGGCGCAGGATAGACACCGAGGGGGGGAAGGTGCCGACGAGCAGCGCCGGCCTGAACGCATCGAACGTTGGTTTTCGGGTGAATATCCGTGACGGTAACGGACGCGGACCTTCGATGGCTTTCCAGTTCTCGGAGAAGCTGCCTATCAGTTCTGATGTGCGGGAGGCGAAGGTGGTCGCGCCCCGTTATCTGCTCATCGCCGGGATGCCCTTGGGCCATGGCTTCTCCGCAGTCGTGAATATCGGCGGCGACCACAACGGGAGCACTGACCTGCCAAAGGGCATCTATGCAGCCAACCTCTACTACAGTTTCGCTAAAAAATGGAGCACCTTCGTAGAGAACTACGGCAGTTTCGGCAAGGACTTCAACACCCGTTGGGACACAGGCCTGACCTACATGGCCAATAACGATCTGAAATTTGATCTCTACGGTGGATGGGCGAACAACAGCGGTGGTTCGGAGGGTTTCATCAACCTCGGTCTGTCCTTCCGGTTCCTCACCGCATCTTGAAAACCGATAGCATCATGAGATCACGCGGCCCTGTTCTTCCGTTGAAATACGTGCTGTTCATGTTGGCGACGGCGGCTTTGAGCTTGCCCATGCTGGGGCAGGCCGATAGTAGCGGTGCAGGCCGATCGAAGTTGGTGACCGAAGGTGCCGTGGTGCCATGGCGGGACACGCTCTTTACCCTGCAAGGAAGAGTGGGCAGCTTCAGTCCACAGGCCCGAGCGGATGCTGTGATGCAGCGCATCCGGAAATTCGGCGACAACACTTTCTACATCGATGACAGCCTGCGCACCGATACCGCTGGCGGGGCCTTCGATGTGGTGTATCGCGATGTGATCGTGCTTTCGGTGACGCCAAAGGATACCATCGGCCAAGGAAAGGGGCGGCTCGCATTGACCACGTTTTGGCGGGAGCGGATCGCAAAGGATGTGGAGGCACATCGCCACTCTCTGAGGTGGACGACCTTGGCCAAGGAGCTCGCCTTGGCACTCTTGGTGATCGCGATCTTGGTACTGGTACTGCGCGTCGTAGGCCGGGCCTTCCGTTGGACACGCGCTTGGCTGGAGGCGCAGACCGGTGCGCGGATCAATGGCTTGAAGATCCGCAACTACGAGCTGTTCACCGCGCAACGCTCATTGGGCGCCTTGCTGCTGCTGAACACAGCGTTGCGTGCAGTTGTGGTCCTGCTCGTGCTTTACCTCACGCTGCCGGTGCTCTTCGGCATTTTCCCTTGGACCCAGGACCTGGCCTCCACCTTGTTCGGCTATGTGACCCGGCCGTTGGGCAGTATGTTCTCCGGCCTCTGGAATTTCCTGCCCAACCTCATCACGATCGTGGTGATCATCGTGGTCTTCCATTATGTGGTGAAAGGACTTGCATTCCTGCGCAATGAAGTGGAACGCGGCGCACTGACGCTGCCCGGCTTTTATCCGGATTGGGCAGCGCCCACTTTTCAATTGCTACGGATCGTGCTCTATGCCTTCATGATCGTGGTGATCTTTCCCTACCTGCCCGGTTCCGACAGCCCGATCTTCAGAGGCGTCACCGTCTTCCTTGGCGCCCTTTTCACCTTCGGGTCCGCGGGCTCACTCAGCAACATCATCGCTGGCTTGATGCTCACTTACATGCGCGCCTTCCAGATCGGCGACCGCGTGAAGATCGGTGAGGTCACAGGCGATGTCATCGAACGATCCATGCTCGTTACCCGCGTGCGCACCATCAAGAACGAGATCATCTCCATCCCCAACTCCACGGTGATCGGCAGCCACACCATCAACTACACCAGTGAATCCGTGGGCCGTGGGTTGATCGTTCACACCACTGTTACCATTGGCTATGATGCGCCGTGGCGGCAAGTACACCAACTGTTGATCGATGCCGCGAAGGACACGGAGATGATCAAGCACGACCCCGAACCGTTCGTCCTGCAGACCAGCTTGGACGATTTTTATGTGAGCTATCAGGTCAACGCCTACACGGATCAGCCCGCGAAGCAGGCCACCATCTATTCGCTGCTGCACCAGAATATCCAGGACCGTTTCAACACTGCAGGCGTGGAGATCATGAGTCCGCACTACCTCGCCGCACGGGACGGCAACGCTACCACCATCGGATCTGACAGGTTGCCGAAGGATTATGTGGCACCCTCCTTCCGTGTGCAGGACCAGACACCACGACAGCCATGATGGGCCTGGACGAATTCGCCCGGCAATGGCTCCTGAATCCCACCGTGGGCCGCATCGTAGCGTTGGTCATCGGCGCGGCGCTGATCTGGACGTTCGTGAAATTCCTCAAGGCCCGCTTCACCGGAAGGATGGTGCAGGCCGATGCCAAGTACCGCGCGCGGAAGCTTTTCGACGTCAGTGGTTACCTCCTTGTCGTGGTGTTGATCACGGTGGTATACAGCGACAAATTGGGCGGACTTACGGTGGCGTTGGGTGTGGCTGGCGCCGGCATCGCCTTCGCCTTGCAGGAAGTGATCGCATCCGTGGCCGGTTGGCTCGCGATCATGTTCGGCGGCTTCTACCGCACCGGCGACAGGGTGGAACTGGGAGGGATCAAGGGCGACGTCATCGACATCGGAGTGCTGCGCACCACACTGATGGAAGTGGGGCAATGGGTGGATGGCGACCTGTACAACGGGCGCATCGTGCGCATCGCCAACAGCTTCATCTTCAAGCAGCCGGTCTTCAACTATTCCGCGGATTTCCCCTTTCTGTGGGACGAGATCAAGATACCGGTGATGTTCGGCAGCGACTATGACCGTGCCCGAACCTTGTTCGATAAGGTGTTGCGGGAAGTAGCGGGTGGACTTACCGAGGACTCACAAGCGAAGTGGAAGGGCATGGTGAGCAAATTCATGGTGGAAGATGCCCGCACAAAGCCTTGGGTCACCATGACGTTCAATGACAACTGGGTGGAGTTCACGCTGCGCTATGTGGTGGATTACAAGCAGCGGCGTACTACGAGGGACGCCTTGTTCACACGACTTCTGCGCGAGATCGAGGCATCGGATAACGCCGTCCGCTTGGCCTCTGCCACCTTCCAAGTGGTCGGAGTTCCACCGATCGACGTGAAGATCCAAAAGGATTGAACGGAGTATGTCCCTCTTCGCTGCCATTTCCATCCTGATCGTCATCAGCGCGGTATTCGCTTATGTGAACTTCCGTTTCATCAAGCTGCCGAGCGCCATCGGCCTGATGTTCCTGGCCCTCGGCTTTTCCCTGACGCTGGTACTGGGCGCGCAGATCGTTCCCGGCCTTGTGGGCCAAGTGCGCGACGTGGTGCAGGCCACCGACCTGCCCCAACTGCTTTTTGGATCGATGCTCGGCTTCATGCTTTTCGCTGGCGCCGTCCATATCCGGTTCAGTGAACTGAGGCAGGAGAAATGGTCGATCATGCTGTTGTCCACTGTAAGCGTGATACTGAGCACGATACTGGTGGGCTTTAGCATCCACTGGATCTTGGGTCTCTTTGGGATCATCGTTCCCATCATGCAGGCGCTGCTCTTCGGCGCGTTGATATCGCCTACCGACCCCATCGCTGTGCTCGGCATTCTTAAAGAGGCCAAGGTGCCGCGCTCGCTGGAGATGAAGATCGCGGGGGAATCGCTCTTTAACGACGGCGTCGCTGTCGTGGTCTTTCTCTCCATCCTCGCCATTGCTCGCGACCCCGATACCATGACCGCAGGCGACGTTGCGATGCTCTTCGCTCGAGAAGCGCTGGGCGGGATCCTGCTGGGACTTACGGTAGGCTACATCGGCTTCCTGATGATGCATTCCATCGACAATTACAAAGTGGAGGTGCTGATCACCATCGCTATCGTCATGGGTGGCTATTCCTTGGCGCACGCCATCAACGTCTCCGGTCCCTTGGCCATGGTGGCGGCGGGGATCCTCATCGGGAACCGCGGAAAGCGACTCGCCATGAGCGAGCTCACAGCGGAATACGTGGACAAGTTCTGGGAACTGGTGGACGAGATCCTGAACGCGGTCCTCTTCGTTTTGATCGGTCTGGAATTGCTGGTGATCGATATCCACGCGGCCTATCTGCTCATCGGGTTCATCGCCATCGTACTTGTGTTACTGATCCGTTTCATCTCGGTATGGCTGCCTGTGCAGTTGATCCGGTTTCTTGAGCACTTCACACCGGGCATGCTTACCATGCTCACTTGGGGTGGCCTTCGCGGTGGTATATCCGTCGCCATGGCCCTATCGCTTTCCAAGGCCGACGGCAGGGAGCTTTGGCTCACTGTGACCTACGTGGTGGTGGCCTTCTCCATCCTCGTGCAAGGCCTCACCTTGGGCAGGGTCGCCAAGCGTCTCAAGCTGTGACGGCTCGCGCATTTCGCCCGACCTTCGCACCGCGCGCATGACGATAGAACGCCTTCTTTCCTACCTCCGCCTCGGTGCTGATGCCGAAGATCCCGAGGTGGCCATGGACGCGATCGAGCGGGATTCGGTATTCCGAGGGGCCAACCTGCTGATCCTCGTCTTCGCTATCATCATTGCGTCTGTGGGTCTCAACATGAACTCGGCCGCGGTGGTCATCGGCGCTATGCTCATCTCTCCTTTGATGGGCCCGATCATGGGCATCGGCGCTGGCCTCGGTGTGCGCAACCTGTGGCTCGTCCGCCGCGCTTTGAAGAATCTCGGCTTTGCCGTGGCCGTGAGCCTCGCCACCTCCACACTCTACTTTCTGGTAAGTCCGCTCAGCGATGCGCACTCGGAGATCCTCGCCCGCACCAGCCCTACCATCTGGGATGTGCTGATCGCCCTTGCAGGTGGATTCGCGGGTATCATAGCGACGACCAGCAAGGAGAAGAATCGGGGCAATGTGATCCCTGGCGTGGCGATCGCCACCGCGCTGATGCCTCCGCTTTGTACCGCTGGCTATGGCCTCGCACATCTGAACTGGTCCTTCCTCGCCGGTGCGCTCTACCTCTTCATCATCAACTCGGTCTTCATAAGTATCGCCGCGCTTTCCACTGTGCGCTGGCTTGGTTATCCCGTAACGGCGCGTCAGGATCAGAAGGTCGCGCAGCGGATCAAACGGTACACGGCGATCATCGTCATCGTCACTGTGGTGCCTAGCATTTGGCTCGCCTACAGGCTCGTAGTGGAGAATGCTTTCGAACACCGGGCCGAGCAGTTCATCGCCTACGAGACCACCGTACCGGACAACTACTTGATGGACCGTGCGGTCGATGGGCCGGATCGTTCTATCACGCTCACCTACATGGGGAATGGGGTCACCGCCAACGACAGCATCCGGATGCACGACCGCTTGTCGGCGTATGGCATTCCGAGTTGCAAGTTGAACATCCGCACTGGCTTGTCCCTGCAGGACCTGAACGAACAACAGCGGACGAAGGACGCCGGTATGCAACGGCAGTTGGAGGATCAGCATGCGCTGCTGGGCCGACTGGGCGCACTTACAGACAGCTTGGGCCGTGTGGGCACATTCCGCAATGAGGTAATGGCGGAGGCAATGGCGCAACATCCCGGACTGCAGTGGCTGGCCATCGCTGAACTGCCCAAAAAAGGCGATGCGGCGGACACGTTGGGGCAGGTTGTATCCGCACACTTTGTCCAATTCCCGGACACGACGGAGGTGGCGCTGCTGAAAAAGTGGCTCGATGTTCGTCTGGCCGGGCAGCGCCATGTGTTGGCCATTACCGCGGATGTTCCGCAGGCCGCTGCGGCGCAACAAAAACGAAGAAAACGATGACCAAGAAGCGTGGTACGGATATAAAAGTGGAGGTAAAGCCCTTGAGCATCGCGGTCTTCGAAGACTTCGCAGGGGCCATGCAGGCGGCCTATCCGGAATGGAGTGGGGGCCTCTGGCGGAAAGAGACCATCGCGAAGCTCATCGAGATCTTTCCCGCAGGCCAGCTCGGCATTTTTGTGGACGGCACCCTCGCGGGCTGTGCCTTGTCCATCATCGTGGACATCGACACCATCGGCCTGGACCACAACTACCGCGCGGTCACCGGCAACTACACCTTCAATACCCATGACCCGAAGGGCAACGTGCTTTACGGCATCGAGGTCTTCATCCACCCCGGCCATCGCGGGATCCGCTTGGGGCGCAGGTTGTACGAAGCGCGCAAGGAGCTCTGCGAGCGCTTGGACCTGCGCTCGGTGATGTTCGGTGGCCGAATTCCGAACTACCACAAGTACGCGGCGAAGTTCAGTCCACGTGAATACATCGACCGGGTGCGTGAGAAGAAGATCCACGACCCTGTGCTTTCATTCCAGCTCTCGAACGATTTCCACGTCGTGAAGCTGCTGAAGGGCTACATGCCGGACGATGTGGATTCCATGGAGTATGCGGCACTGATGGAATGGGATAACATCTTCCACCATCAGGAGCGCATGCGGCGGATGGAGTCGCGCAACGTCCGCATTGGCCTGGTGCAATGGCAGATGCGCAGCTATGCGGACCGTGATGCGATGTTCAAGCACCTGGACTTCTACCTGCAGGTGGTCAGCGGCTACCAGAGCGATTTCGCAGTTCTTCCGGAACTCTTCAACGCGCCGCTGATGGCGGCCTACAAAGATCGCAGCGAGGCCGAGGCTATCCGCCTCCTCGCGGAACACACGGTCCCAATTCGCGACTATCTACTCGAGGCCGCAGTGAAATACAACCTCAATATCGTCAGCGGGAGCATGCCTTACGTAGAGAATGGCGGGCTCTTCAATGTGGGCTTTCTCTGCCGTCGCGATGGCACGTGGGAGCGCTATGAGAAGATCCACATCACTCCCAACGAGCGGCGTGCATGGGGCATCCAAGGGGGTAACCAGCTGAAGGTCTTCGATACCGACGTGGGCAGGGTGGGCGTACTGATCTGCTACGATTGCGAATTCCCCGAGATCGTGCGCCTGCTCGCCTTGCAAGGCATGCAGATCCTCTTCATCCCCTTCCTCACCGATACGCAGAACGCCTTCTCCCGCGTGAAGCATTGCGCGCAGGCACGGGCGATCGAGAACGAATGTTTCGTTGCCATTTCAGGAAGTGTGGGCAACCTGCCTGGCGTGAGCAACATGGATATCCAGTTCGCCCAAAGCGCCGTCTTCACACCCTGCGATTTTGCATTCCCGTCAACAGGGATCAAGGGAGAGGCCACCACCAACACGGAGATGGTGCTCATGGTGGATGTGGACCTCAGCCTGCTGAAAGACCTGCACCACTACGGTAGCGTGCAGAACCTGAAGGACCGAAGGACGGACCTGTATGAGCTGAAACTGAAGTGATGGACCTTAAGGAGCCTCCGATGTACATGGATCAAAGCGTGTCTATCCGTTGTCAAAGAATAACGAGCTCCGTCGCACACGACAGACCTTATCGTCCAGACCATCCGGAACTTCATCTTTGGAATTGGTCTCCGCGACCCTAATTTCGGCCCGCCTTTGTCGACAGTTACGGCGCCGGCGGAAGCACAATCCCCCATCATGAGCAGCATGGAACCCAACGAATTTGAAGGTGGCAAAGCGCCCGGAACACGGATGAAGATCCCCGTCGGCTTTGTTATTGGCGGAATTGTAACAGTGATCGCCATCGTGGTCATCATCTGGGCTTTTCCCGGCGGTGGTGGTTTTAGAACACCCCATGCGCCGGTTAATGCGGCCATGGCCGGTGAGCCCAGCGAGAGCGATCACACGAACACAGACTTCGATGATCAGGTCGGTGGCTTCGGCAAAGGGGATCTTCAGGGGAAGGTGAAAGACGACAACGTGGAGCGCACCCAAGGTTCTCCCATGCCGGTCCCAGCCGCAGATTCAACCGGCACGAAGTAGCATCCGGTGTCCCGCGTGCGACCACGCCACAGATCGGGCAAGCGATTCCCCGGCGTTCTGATCGGATCCGGAGTATTCAAGCGTGGAATGGTTCATGCCACATGAGCGGCAAAACCACATAACCATGCTACGCTGGGTACTCACTTTTCTGGTCATTGCGATCATCGCTGCCATCTTCGGTTTCGGAGGAATTGCAGCAGGGGCGGCAGGGATCGCCAAGGTCATATTCTACATTTTCCTCATCCTGGTCGTGCTAAGCCTGATCTTTGGGCGCAGCATTTGGAAATAGGGGAAGGAACACTATCTGATCAAAGCCCGGGCGCTGGCATATTGCCAAGCGCTTGGGCTTTTTCATTGATACCGTGAAAAGCTTACAATTCAACCGGCGTTGCTTGGCGACCGTAAACCAGGTTGAAGTGTGCTTGGGACCTGAATGGACCGTAGTGGAGAATGGAGGCCGACCCGGTATTGCAGTTCCACGAAGCGCTCTTGCTCGTGATCAAAGATGGCATAGTAGAATGGAAGCACCTCCTTGCGAATGATCAATATCGACGTCCTCGACCATTCCGGTCTCGGTGGATGCTTCCGCGGCTTGGCGATGAAGCGTTCCATGATCCTCCGCTCGATGTCCTGCAATTCAGCCCGCTCCTCACGCTCGGTTCCAATACCCCCAATGTGCATGCTTTCTTCAATTACGCATGGACCTGGTGGGGACCTGCCGAGTCTATTATTTCGAACTTCTTAGGTCATGATCCTCATCTCTGACATGCGGTGGGTCATGTGTGGGGTCTGAGCGGCCGCTGTTTTTATTGCTAATAGCGGGCCGATCAGAGAACAGTTCGACGTGCTGAATAGTTTGCAGCACCACTATCTTGTTGGCCGAAGGAACTTGGAAGGATCAAGAAGTCCCATGGTGCCTTTGCGATCGGCATTGTCTTGGCTGAAGCGGGGATGAGTTTTCCCGCTTAGCGGAACCCAAACCTTCGAGTGAGGGTAACATCAATTGAAAAAAGCACGATGATTAATACAGGCACGACCAACGATCGGGACACCAATCCGGGATTCCATCCGCCAGCAAAGAATGATTCTCGAGCGACCGGATGGATGCTAGGCATCATCGTGGTCCTGCTGGTAGTGGGAACGATCATCGCAGTGATGGTGTACAACCACTACAACAGCGGCGCGAAGTATCCTCCGGCCACGGAGCAGACATCGCCGGCTCCCCTGAATCCTTAAGGATCAGAAGATGTAACGTGCTGCTAGCTTGAGGTCGTTGTCTCGATCTCCGGAGATCTCCTGCAGACCGGAACTGATGTTGTTCTGCCCGTCGAAGACCGCTGACCCATAGCGTACCCACAGATCGAGGTGCCGCGCAGGCGAGTAACGGAGCATCGCATACCAAAGCATGCCGGTCCCATAGATCGGCGGAAGGCTATAAACGCCTGGAAGGTCCGATTCGAATACGTAGATGCGCGCGTTGTAAGTGTCCGTGGAATAGACCGACACCCGCCCGGTGAATTCCACGCGGCCGTGCAGCGGGCGATGGATGATATCCTCATGGATCAGGAAGCCGTTCTCATAGGGAGCATCGCCGCGTTGGTATTTCACCATCTCCACCCGCGTGCGCATCGTAACGCCGTTGCTTACCCTATAGCTGGCATTGAAGCGATAGTTCACTTGATCCACGTCCACCAGCGGCGCCACGCCAATAAGATCTTCCGTGGAGTTGATCGACTTCACTTGTCGCCGCGCCTTGGCATAGAGCTGCACCGTTTTGCTCGGGGTCCAAGTCACCTGCCCAAGCACTTCGTAACCGTCGCTGGGTGCATTCACTTGGTAGCGTAGCCACGGGAATGAGAACTGATCGAAATAGGCGTTCAAGGTCCACGCCCGGTTGGCTTTCAATTCGATGCCAGTGTAGAGTCCGCGCTCGTTCCAAGGATTGCTTCCTTCTTGGAATGCAGCACTGTAAATTCCGCGGAAATCGCGCCCGAGATCCCTGTACAGCATGGCCAGGGAGAGGCGTTTGTCCAAGGCCACAAGGATGCCGGTGACGCCCGCGAGACCTCCGTTGCTACTGCGTGCGCCCTCGCCAAACCAGGAGAAGTTCCGGTGCAGCATGTTCCAATCGAAGCCGTAGGTGGAATTCTGTATCCCTTGGAACTCGAACTGGTTGTATGGATAGGTATAGCTGCGTGCTAAACTGGCGCCGAAGTACTCCTGCGCGGCCGTGGCCCCAAGCGTAAAGCCTGCTCCTTTGTAGCGCATATTGCCTCCATAGATCAGAGCATCGATGGCGTTCTTCTTGGACAGTTCCGCATATGTGCGGTGATATCCGTCCTGCTGGAAGGAACTGAAGATGGCCTCTGAGGCATCGGCGCCGTTGGCGGTGTCCGAAGCCTGCACGCTCGCGTCCAACAGCATGCGGCTGACGAAGGCGGTGCCCTCGAAGTGCTTGCCGAGGTCCATTGTGGCACCCGCGCCGCGCAGGAACTGATTCTCGTTGACGCTTGTGTAGGGTGTCAGTCCGTCGGCGGTTCCCTTTATGTTCATCGTGTAGGCCGACTTCCGCGCGTAGGAAAGACCGCTGGAGAAGACCAGACCTTGGCCGAAGCGGGCTTGAAAATCCCCCAAGGCCAAGGCCTTCAGCGGACCCACGTTGCGCAGGAAAAGATGCGCGGAGTAAAAGTCGAATCCTTGTGGTTCGGTCCCCTTGAAGAACTGCTCGCCCGCG
Source organism: Flavobacteriales bacterium (assembly GCA_041691695.1). Lineage (GTDB taxonomy): Bacteria > Bacteroidota > Bacteroidia > Flavobacteriales_F > PHOS-HE28 > PHOS-HE28. The sequence continues at coordinate 3,033 of JBEPUG010000032.1, read as the reverse complement.
TCCTTCTCTCCGGTAACACCGAAGTCGATATTCTGCCGGTAGCGAAAGCGGTAGCGCGTATACACCTTCCACGGACTGCCGAGGTAGACCTTGCTGTTCTGCCGCAACGAATCCAGCACTTGTGGATCGTTCGTGTTGGGCAAGGTGCCGCCGTCCGGATCCGTGTACAGTGTGCCGAAGATGTTCTGCTGCCCCAAAAAGCCCTTGCGCTGCTGCACATCGGCGACCATGCGGACGATCACCTCGCTTGTGCCGTTGGCGAGCATCTCCTTCAAGGGAGTACGCGTGCGGTCAGCGCCGTGGATGGTGACGAAGGGTTGCAGCACTTCGAGGGTGGCATTGTCCATTCCATCCACCGTCTGCAACTCATAGATACTGATGAATTTGCCAAAGCGCTTGATGTGGTCCAAGATCGCAATGACCTGCAGGTCCGAGAGCAGATTCAGCGATGACAATTCCTCCGCGTTCGTATGGTTAAGATCGATCGGGTCATGGAGGTGGTCCATTAACTGCTCGACGATCCCGGAGAGATCGACGTCGCTATTGTCGCCCAATTCTTCCGCAGTACTCTCGATCCGTTGCTCGATGAGGTCCCGCAGTTCGGGCGAAAGCGTCTGCGCATGGAGCTGGGCCTCGAGCGACAGGAATGCTGCGAATAGGAGCAGACCCCGCATCAGTTGAAGCGGTAGTTCAGGTTCACCATCGGGGTGAGACCCAGTTGCGAGCGCATCACTGCCGCCATGTCGATATCCATCTCCTTCAGGTGGATGCCCACGCCGAAATGCGCCTTGGTGGGGCCGCTGCTCACGCCAGTGCGGAGGAAGAGCACCGAAGTGGGCCGATACTCAATGCCCGTATGGAACTGCTGCGTGCGGTCGATATCCTTGGTCACCTCCCCCGTAAGCGTGACCTGATCGCTGAAGGTGTAGCCAAGACCCGCACTGAATTCAGTTGGGGCCTTCTCATCATACGGCCCGCCCAAGGTGGCACGGTTGGGGTTGTACAGGTGGGCGCCAATCCACAGGTGTGGTGACAGTCGCGCTTGGATGCCCAGCTCCGCCGTAACAGCGTTCGTACTGCCGTAGTCGTCTCCAAAGCGCATGTTCAGGTAGTCCAACTGCACCCCCACACGGAAGGCATCGCTCAACTTCATGGCGTAGGCCAGCCCAAAAGAGCGCTGCGCATAAAGCGTGTTACCGAAGGAATTCGCCGTGGCCGCGAAACAGCCTTTGCCCACCGGAAGCGCGAAAGCCAAGCCTTGCTGGGCCAGATCCGGCGAAAGCCAGTGCTGCTGGTAGTAGGCCCCGGCCACCGGATGCTCCAACCCCGCTAGCCCTGCTTGGTTGTGACCAACGCACCACAGGTCAACAAGCGTAATGCCCGCGTCCCCTATACCGGCGAAGCGCGCTCCTGCCGATGTGGGTTCGCCGCCCGCTTCGGCGATGGCAGGTATAAGCGCCAATGTGAAAATGAAGGTGGCGATGCGCATCGCTCCTAAAGTAGTGGAGTTGGGGAATTTTTCCTCCAAAGGCCAAGTCGGCGCCCAAGCTGGTGGAGAAAGAGTCGATCGGAAGGACTTACCGGTCACAAGTGGCAGCGGCGCTGCTAGTGAATGTGGGGTTATGGCCCCCGCCCCGATGGCTAACTTCGGCCCCTTGCCATGGGAAAGGTGAAGTTGCACGACAAGGTCTTTGAGCCGTTCATCACAGCCTCGGAGCTGGGAGTGGCGATCGATCGTGTGGCCGTTGATGTCTCGGCCAAGTATGAAGGGAAATGCCCGCTATTCATAGGTGTGCTCAATGGTAGCTTCTTCTTCACCTCGGAATTGCTGAAACGCCTGCCTATTGAATGCGAGATCACTTTCGTGAAGGTCGCCAGCTACCAAGGCACACGGAGCACGGGGACCGTGAGCCAACTGTTCGGACTCAATGAGCGCGTGGAAGGTCGAAACGTTGTGGTGGTGGAGGACATCGTGGACACAGGCAACACGGTGGAGCACATCGTCTCGGCCCTTCAGGAGCAACACCCAGCGAGCATCGCGATAGCTACGCTGCTTTTCAAACCCGAAGCCTACAAAAAATCGATGCCCATCGACCACGTCGCGATGGAGATCCCCAATGTCTTTGTAGTGGGTTCCGGTCTGGACCATGATGGCCTGGGACGGAATCTTCCTGGTATCTACCGTATTGTTAACACCCTTGCCGCATGAATAAGACGAACATCGTGCTTTTCGGTCCTCCAGGGGCTGGTAAAGGCACGCAAAGCAAATTCCTCACGGAGCGTTACGGACTGCAGCACTTAAGCACGGGTGACCTCTTGCGCGCAGAGATCAAGGCCGAAACGCCATTGGGCCTGCAAGCTCAGGAATTGATGAGCGCGGGCGAGCTCGTGCCGGATGAAGTAGTGATCGGTATGATACGTAACCGTTTGGAGGATAGTCCCGACGCGAAAGGATTCATCTTCGATGGCTTCCCGCGTACCCGCGCACAAGCAGAGGCCTTGGATGCTACGTTGGTAAAGATCGGCAGTGGGATCAACCTCATGTTGGCCTTGGAAGTGGAAGAGGAGGAACTGGTAAAACGACTACTTGGGCGCGGAGCCACCAGCGGAAGGCCGGACGACAGGAGCGAGGATGTGGTGCGCAAGCGGATCCGCGAGTATGAAGAGAAGACCGCCCCGCTCAAGGAATATTATCGCGGGCAAAACAAGTTCAGGTCGATCGACGGCATGGGCGGCATCGCGGATATCACAACGCGGCTCACTGCAGCCATCGGCAATTGAGGAACTGAAAATATAGGCCCATGTCCTCCGCGAACTTCATAGACCATATCCGTATCGAATGCCGCTCCGGCAAAGGAGGCGCAGGCAGTCGCCACATGCGACGCGAGAAGTACATCCCGAAGGGCGGCCCCGATGGCGGTGACGGCGGGCGTGGTGGACATATCATACTGCGCGGCAATCCGCAATTGTGGACCCTGCTTCACCTCCGCTACACCAAGCACGTAATTGCGAAGGACGGCGAGAGTGGTGGTG
>JBEPUG010000031.1:0-24696 GCA_041691695.1 Flavobacteriales bacterium | reverse complement strand
GTACAGGACGCCTCCATGTCGTTCGTGACCATTTCGATGACAGGACAGCGTTTCGATCTGTGTGTGATCGATATGCAAGGACGCAACTTGCGAACGATCGACTCGGTCCCGGGTCAGGTGTCGCTCAACGTGGGTGAGTGGCCCGCAGGAATTTATGCCGCGATGGCCCGGACCATGGATGGACGGACACGTGTTGTGAAATTCGCGAAGGAATAAGGTGTTCGCAGCTCATACCGAGCGCATCCTTTGGCGCTCAAGTGCATGTATCCAGGTCCATAGGGATCCAATGGCTAGCCAGAGAAACGTGCACAGGCTTTGCTACCCACCTTTCTTCCCGATCTCTGGATCAGCTCGCCAAGAAAAGGATCGGCTTATTCAGTTTCTTGAGCACGTTGGTGGCGGTGCTTCCGAAGAAAAGCTCCTCGCCGGGGCGGGCGCTCAGGCCCATCACCACCATGGTGACATTCCGTTTGGCTTCCCTGATGATGGCATCGGACGACGCCGTGCGCGGTGAGATCTTGGTGGTGATCGAGAGATCGTAGCGCTCCGCCAACTCGGTCATTTCCTTCAACACACGTTCCTCCCGCAGCCGTGTCCGGGAGCGAGCCTCATCCTGAGATACGTAGAGCGTATGGACCTGCGCACCGGTGGCGCGGGCCAATGCGAAGGCGACCTCGGCACCGCGCCGCGACTGGGGCGAACCGTTCACTGGTAGGAGTAGGCGCGAATGGCGGGAGAGTTGGTCCACGGCATCCCCAGCATTGGCGAATACGATGAGCGGACCGGCGAAACCGGCGGAGAGTTTGGTGATCCGTGGAGCGAAGGTTCCGTCCTCTTGAACACCGCCCTCCAACGCCACGAACATGAGATCATAGCCCTTGCGCGCTTCGTCCTTGATCACATCCGCAGCCTCGTCCACCGGCAACCGTACGGTCAAGTGGACCTTATCGGGATCAGGCTCGGCTTCATCGGCGATGATCTTGGCCGCGCTCTTTTCGGCGCCTGCCCGCACCTCGGTGGCCAAAAGGTCCGAATCCAGCTCCTTCAGCTTGCGCCTCTTGGACTTGGCCCCGAGCATCTCCTTGTGTTCGCTGTCCGTGTAGCCCTGCTGTTCGGCATGCCCTTCCTTGCCCGGTTCATCCTTGTGGCCTTCGCGAGTTTGCTGTTCCGATCGTTCCGGCTCCCGCTCCTTGTGTTCTTGTTCGTCCCCACGCGCCGTGTTGGTTTCCACCTGCTCCTCGGGATCCTTGGCAGCACCTAGTTCCAGGATGGTCACCGGCATGCCCTGTGCACCTGCCAACAGGCCGGCCAAGCGTGCTGCCATGCGCCCCACGGCGGACGTGTCCGCGGCCAACAACAGGCGCTCCAGTCGAGGCAGGAAACCCTTCTCGTCCATGGCCTCACGCTCGATGCGCGTCTCTTCCTCCTTGCTCATCGGCAGGCGCTTTAATGCGGCCCGCAGCATCGGTGGCATCGCCATGGTGGTGAGCACCGCCATAGTGACGATCATGGTGTACAGGTTAGGTGATAGCGCGCCCATGGACAGGCCGATGGAAGCCACGATCACTTCGGTGGATCCGCGTGCGTTCATCGCGCAGCCCAGCGCAACTCCTTCGCGCCATTTCAGCTTGCCCAGCATGGAACCCACGAAGGCACCCGAGAATTTGCCGATCGAGGCGATGAGCACCAAGAGGCCGGTGAGCAGCGCGATCTTGGGATCTTTCAGAATGGTCAGGTCCGCGGAGAGGCCGGACAAGCCGAAGAAGATGGGCATGAAGAAGGCGGTGATCATGCCGCGCAACTGGTTCTCAATATGTTCGGTGAGGATCGGCGATTCGCCGATCAGCACCCCGGCCATGAAGGCGCCGAGCACCGTTCGCACACCGAGCTCCTGGGTGATGATGGCGAAGACGCACATGATCACCAGGATCATGGTGATCACCGGGAAGTCGCTGCGGAAGTTGTCGTTCGCCCAGCGGATCACGGAGAAGACCATCCGGCGCCCGATCGTGAAACAGAAGGTGAGGAACAGCGCCACTCCGCCGACGGTCTGTACGAGTTTCCACACGTCGAAATGACCGCCACCGCTTCCTCCATCATTGGCACCGGTGATGCCGAAGATGATGGCGATGATCACCCAGCCCGCGGTGTCCTCCATGATGGCGGTGGCCACGATGAGCTGGCCGAGGTTGCGGCGCATGAAGTTCATTTCGCGCACCACCATCGCGACGATCTTGATGGAGGAGATGGACAGCGCGGTGCCCAGGAAGAGCGAGGTGGCCAGGTTGCCGCCATGCACGCCGCCGCCGAACATCGCGCCCGGTCCGTATTCGCCCAAGAGAAAGCCGCATGTAAAAGGGAAGGCGATGCCGCACAACGCTATAACACCCGCTGCGAAGCCCGACCGGCGCACGAGTTTCAGGTCGGTCTCCATCCCGGTGAGCAGTAGCAGCAGCAGGATGCCCACTTGCGACAGGCCGTCGATCATGCCTTTCTGCCCTTCACTGTCCGGAAAAATGAAATGCTGCCCTGCGGGCCAGACCCAGCCGAATAGCGACGGGCCAAGGATGATCCCCGAAAGGAGCATACCCATCAGCGCAGGCTGGCCGATCCGTTGCATGCCCTCGCCCAAAATGCGTCCAAGTAGCAGCAGCAGCAGGATCTGGGTAACGAGGATCCCTTCGGCCATGCCGGTGCCGCTGGATCCATTGCCCGCCACCTTCTCTTCCTTCTTCTCGCTTTTCCCACTTTCACTGCCGCTGGATGCTTTGGTCGTGCTGCCTCCATCGGGGGAATTCTGGGCAAAGGCCGGCGCCTCTTGGACCTGTACGATGTGCGACGGGGCCTGAACCTCCATCGTTCGCGCGGACGCGAAGAGGGGCATCAGACCCAGCATGAGTATGGACAGGGCGGACTTGATCCGGGTCATGAACATCTGCGCTATACGCGGGAATGTTCCCGGCGAGATCGGTAACGCACGAACATGCATTTGCGTTCGGTCGACCGTGACGATAGCGTTCTTATGTTGGCTTCCGGGTGCGATGGAGGGTAGGAACATCAACACGACAATTGGCGAAGTGACCTTTTATTTCTCGTGGATCCGTAGCACTTCAAGGGTGCCAGTGGTCAAGTTCACCACGGCGCGGAAGGAGCAAGGCCCGCTCCCTTTCACGGGCACCCATTTGGAGCGCCAGATGCGCGACTCCCCCGGGCAGAGTCCGTTGAGATAGATCAGCACTTGGCCCTTCCTGTCGGTGCCGCCGAGGTATTGGCGCAGGGAACTGTCGAGGTCGATCTCATCCAAGTGAATGGAGACATGGCCCGTTTTCAACTGCGAGATGGAATCCTGTAGCGCTTGGCCACCGATCACGCAGCGGCGCTGATAGGCGCGCAGGATACATTCCGCTTGGTCCACCTGCTGGGGGACGGCATCGAAGAGCAGCACTTTGCGATTCACCAAGGGTTGGAGGCCAGTGGATGATTCGAAAATAACGTAGTTGGCCGTATCCACAGGGCAGTCAGGCAGTTCTACTGCTGGACGCTTCGCCCTTTGGGCCATGCCTACGGCACAGATCAATAGGAAGGAGGAAAGAAAGAGGCTGCGCAAGCACATTGGTCCACGCAAAGCAACACTTCGCCTAGGCTTGCCGTGGCCTGCACACTTCCGATGTTTCACAGGGCAATGTGCGCAAGTCGGGGAGGATCATCCAGGCTACAGCGTGTTCGATGAACTGTTCACTTGAGTACCTCAGGCATCTTCGCCTTGAAGCGCTCGAAGCGGGGAATGGACACGCCGCGCACGTATGGATCGTTCGGGTGATGCTTGATATAGTCCTGATGATAGTCCTCTGCAGGCCAGAACTTCACGAAGGGCTCCACTTGCGTCACGATGGGGGAGTCATATTCGCCCGAAGCATTCTCGGTCTTGATCATGGCTTCGATCTGTGCCTTTTGTTCTGGCGTATCATAGAAAGCGATGGAGCGATACTGGCTTCCAGCGTCAGGCCCTTGGCGGTTCGGAGTAGTGGGGTCTTGGCTGGCGAAGAAGACCTTCAACAAGGTTTCGAAGCTCACCACCTTCGGGTCGTAATAGACCTCAACGGATTCGGCATGTCCGGTAGTACCGCTGCTCACCTCCTCATAAGTGGGATTCTTTTCCGTACCGCCAGAATAACCGGAGATCACCTCTTTGACTCCCTTCACACTCTCGAAAACCTCCTCGGTGCACCAGAAGCAGCCCTCGGAGAAGTGTGCGATGCTGAGGCCGGTGAGGTCGGAGCGTTGCTCGGGCACGGCGGCTGATGCGGCTTCGGCTTGGCCTGTGGAGCCGTTGCTGCTGCAGGCGACCAACAGCGCGAGTGGGAAGAGGAGGAAGGAGGGGTTCTTCATCTGAGGTCTTTAGGTTGCGTCCGTAAATGGGGAGGATGTACGATGAACGGTTGGTCGCCGGATCGGTCCAAACATGACGATCGAACCTGTTGGAGAAAACCGTCGGCCTCTCGCACTGCGCTAAAAAATGCCGACCGACTGTTGCAATTCACGAAGCGCCTTTACGGCTCGCGAACGGACAGCGGGCCCGGGGTCCACGCGTAAGACCTCTTCCAAAAGCAACTTCAATTCGGGAGCAAGATCCGGGTATTGCCGCACCATACGCATGGCCACCGTGATGCCGAACGCACGTGAAGCGATGGGCATGGCGGGGTCGGCGACGATGGCGAACAGCTGCTCCGTGATCCTTCCGTGAAAGCGCTTCGGCAGCACTGAAAATTGCAATGCGCGGATGAGGTTTCGGTGAATGCCTTGATGAAGCGGCTGTCTCAAGAGGTCCAGCATGCGTCCGACCCACGGTTTCCCCAACTCGGGATGGGCCTCGCAGACGATCGACATAGGCCAAGAAGCCAGTTGCGCCTCGCGCGAAGTGCCATGAAGCACGAGGTCCATCAGTTCAGCGAACCTCGCAGGATCCGCTCCGACGTGATCGGCGATCCGCTGGATGTTCGCTTTGCTCCGGTCACCTAGCAGTGATGTGCGATGGTCCATGGCGGAAGATCGCGGACTCCGTTCTTCAATGCGCCTTGCTGAAGTCCTTCTTCTTGGCCACGCGCGCCGCAGCTGGGCTGGTGTGCTCGCCACCGGTGCCGCCTTCATCCACGCGCACCTTGCGGCCCTTATAGTTGGCGGCCTTGAAGTGGCCCATGGCCTCGTCGAAGAAGTTCGAGTCGATGTCGACGAAGCTGTACATGTCCTTCAGTAGGATGCGGCCGAAGTGCTGACCGGTGAGGCCGGTGATGCCGCAGAGGTAGCCGAGCATCTTGCCCTTGTCGAAGCCGTCCTTGGTGCCGATGTTGATGAACATGGAGCGCATCGGGCCGCCAGCGGAGCGACCGAATTCGGTCTTCTCCTTCCGCTCGCGCGGGTTGTGGTCCTTGCGGGCGAGGTCGACGTTGAGGTCACGTGCGTCCTTGTATTGCTTGATGAAACGGTTGAATTCGAGCGAGACCACGCGCTTGATCAGCTCCTCGCGGCTGATGTCGGCGAGATCCAATTCCACCGCGTCCATGAAGCGGGAGATGGCCTCCTCGTCCACCGTCACGCCCTTGATCTTGCCGATCAGCGTGAGCAGCTGGCGTTCGCAGATCTCCGCGCCGTCCGGCACGCGCACATAGGTGAAGTGGACCTTGAGCTGGCGTTCGATGTTGCGGATCTTGAACACATCGCGGCTGCCGATGATGCTGAGCGAGATGCCCGTCTTGCCCGCGCGCCCGGTGCGGCCGCTGCGGTGCGTGTAGCTCTCCACCTCGCCAGGAAGGTCGAAATGGATCACGTGGCTGACGTTGCTCACGTCGATGCCGCGGGCTGCCACGTCGGTGGCGATGAGCATTTGAAGGCTCTTGCTCCGGTAGCGCGCCATCACGCGGTCGCGCTGCTGCTGGCTGAGGTCGCCGTGGATGGCGTCCGCATTGTAGCCGTCGCGGGTGAGGTTCTCGGCGAGTTCCTGCGTGTCCTGCTTGGTGCGGCAGAAGACGATGGCGAACAGGTCAGGATCGGCGTCCACGAAACGCTTGAGAGCGATGTAGCGGTCGCGCGCCATCACCACGGTGTACTGGTGGTTGATGGATTCGTTGGCCTTGTTGCCGCCACCGAGGCTGATCTCCTCGGCCTCGCGCATGTAGTTCTTCGCGATGCGGCGTACTTCGCTGCTCATCGTGGCGCTAAAAAGCCACGTGCGCTTCTCTTTCGGTGTGCGGTCGAGGATGGTGGTGAGGTCCTCCTGGAAGCCCATGTTGAGCATCTCATCGGCCTCGTCGAGCACGGCGACGCGCACGTGGCTGAGGTCGATCGCGCCGCGTTCCAGCAGGTCGATCAAACGGCCGGGAGTGGCCACTACCACATTGGCGCCGTTCTGTATGCCGCGGATCTGGTCGCGGATGTTCGCGCCGCCATAGACGGGCACGCACTTGATGCCGGGCAGGTGCTTCGCGAAATGCTCGATGTCCTTGGTGATCTGCACGCAGAGCTCGCGGGTCGGGGCGAGCACGAGGGCTTGCACGTTGCGCTCCTTCGGTTCGATCTTCTCCAGCAAAGGAATTCCGAACGCGGCGGTCTTGCCGGTGCCTGTCTGGGCCAACGCCACCATGTCGCGCTCGCCGGTGAGCAGTGCAGGGATGGTCTTTTCCTGAACGGGCGTGGGTTTCTCAAAGCCGAGGTCGGTGAGTGCGCGCAGTATTTCGGCCCGGATGCCGAGCGATTCGAAGGAGGACATGGTAGGTAGGGGAGTGGGGGAAACCGTTCCGGTCGCGGAAACGGGGGCGCAAATGTAAGGTGTTGAGGGTGAACGGGGTTCCGTTCCACCGATACGCCCGATTCAAGGAGCTGGATCCACAGGTTTTTATCCACAGATGACACAGATGACACAGATGAAGCGATGGGGGTAAAGAAGGTGAGGGAGGTGAGGGAGGTAATGGAATTAAGGAGGCTAAGGCACGGTTTGCAATTGTTTCCGCGAGTAGCCCTCGAGAATGGCATTCATCGGCGTCCATCGGCGAAATCGGCGGTTTTTTTCTGCGAAAGTCACTCGCCATCCGTGGATGACCCTCACGCCGATCTTCTGCGTTCGATCCGCTTCTTGAGCCGCAGGAAGGGATCCTCGTAGAACCGCTTGGAGAGCGATGCCACGCCGATGGTGCCGCCCACGACGATCGCATACCAGAGCAGGTGCCCGCCGATCGGGCCCGCCTTGGCCAGCAAGCCTTTCAGGAAGAAGATGCAGGTGAAGATCAACAGCATGTGGTACATATAGATGCCGTAGGAGATGCCGCCCAGGAAGTCCCATACCTTCTTGTTCAGTCGCACCGGCCCTGCGCGCACCACGGAGACGCAGAGGATGAGGTAGAGGAAGAGCAACTGCACCAGGATCGATGATAGGACGGGTGTTTCAAAGACCGTGGTCCACAGGACGCCACTTGCGTTGCCATGGAACACGAGATAGGCGAGGAGCACTGCGAACACCCCGAACTGCACGGGTTTCCGGAACAAGAGGTGCTTCACCAATACATCGCCACGGGTGAAGACCAGCCATGCCCCTAGTCCACCGATGGCCATGGCCTCGAACTGGAACATCTCCACGAGGTAAGCGAAGAGCGGACTTCCGAAATGCAATTGGACCAAGACCTCCAAGATCACTTTGATCCCCACCACCGAGAGCATCAATGCCAGCAAGTGTTTCCGCATCCACTTGAAGAGCGGCGCCCAGCCGAGGTAGTAGACCTCTTCCACCCCGATGGACCAGAGCGGCTCCAGAAAGTGATGTCCATACTTGAAGGTGACGATCCCCGGAAGGAAGAAGACGAACCAATACCAGGACTGGCCCACGGTGTAAGGCATTTCGTAATTCACGCCGAGCAGCTTGAATGCGAAGGGCAGCGCCACGAGGCCGATCACCACTAGCAGGAAATAGAGCGGCCAGATCCGAAGCACACGCTTGAGGTAGAAGCCGTCCACGCGGACGGTGCCGGTCTCGCGGTCTTCGCGGAGCAGGATGTATGTGATCAGGAAGCCGCTGAGCACGAAGAAGAAGGTGACCGCTGTGCCACCGTTGCGAAAAAGACCCAGGCCATCCCAATGGGAGAGGCCATTCTTGTGCAGGATGGTCTCGGAATGGTGCATCACCACGAGCAGCGCGGCGAAAAAACGCAACCCGTTGAGGCCAGGAAAGAAGGTGATGCGCCGATGGTCGTCCGGCCCAGGCCTTCCAGCAGGAGCGGGCGTGAGACGAGGGGACGTGAACATCGGCGCCGAAGGTAGCGGGACGCTGTATGCACGGTGGCCCGCCACGGCTACTTTCGCGGCCGATGTATCTGCTTTCCGTCAGTGGCACCTTCGATACCATCCTGCTGTTGCTCATCGCGTGGCAGGGACTTCGGCTGATCATGCGCCTGAATCGAAAGCCAAGCAGCACTGTCGCGCAGGGGCAGCGCTGGACCACCGATCCGCTGCGGCCCAAGGGTGATGTCCGCATCGAGCGCTTGGAGGAAGTGAAGCATAGTATGCCCCCCGTTGATGCTGAGGATGCCCAGTTCGAGGTGATCAAGGAGGATCGCTCCAAGGATGCTACGAACCAATGACCCGCGCCATCTCGGCGAAACGATGACCGTCCTGCAGAAAAGAGCTGAACAGCCAAACTTCGTGTCATGAACCCGATCAACTGGAAAAAGGCCCTGCCCATAGCGGCGGCGATCCTCACCTTCTTCATTCTCACAATGGCCTACTTCAGCCCGGTGCTGGATGGCAAGCGCCTCAAGCAGAGTGATATCGTCCACTACAAAGGCGCGGCGCAGGAGATGATGGAGCACCGCGATGCCTTTGCGGGCGATGAGCCCTTGTGGACCGGCAGTATGTTCAGCGGTATGCCCGCCTATCAGATCGGCGTGTATTGGTCGGCGAACTCCATGACCTGGCTCGATAAGGTCTTCACCGGTTTCCTGCCCCAACCGGCATCCTTCGTCTTCCTCTACCTCTTGGGCATGTTCATCCTTTTGCTTTGTCTGAAGGTGGACCCGTGGCTGGCGTTATTGGGCGCGATCGCCTATGCGTTCTCCTCCTACTTCCTCATCATCATCGAGGCGGGCCACAACAGCAAGGCCATGGCCGTGGGCTATATGCCCATGGCCCTGGGCGGTCTGTATGTGCTGTTGCACGGTCGAAAGCTTCTCGGTGCGGCACTCTTCGCGCTCTTCCTGGCTCTGGAGGTGCATGCCAATCACTTCCAAGTAGCCTACTACATGGGTATGTTGCTGGTCATCTATGCGTTGGCCGAAGCGGTGCGGGCGGTGCGGGAGAAACATCTCGTTGACTTCGCGGGCCGTGGAGCCTTGGCCTTGGTGGGTGTGGCTTTCGCTGTGCTTTGCAACATCGGTCTGCTCTGGAGTACCGTGGAATATGGGGCCGCAAGCACACGTGGCAAGAGCGAGCTCACGATCAACGCACAGGGACGCCCCGACCTGGATAACAAGACCGGCGGCCTCAACCGCGACTATGTGACCCAGTGGAGCTACGGCAAGGAGGAAAGCCTTTCGCTACTCGTGCCCGATGTGAAAGGCGGTGCCAGTGGATCGTTGCTCCAAAGCCGCGAAGACCTTGACAAGATCACGGATCCCGCGTTCCGCAAGGAAGTGCTGGCGAAATACCAAGCGGGCGGTTACGTGAACAACTACTGGGGCGACCAGAGTTTCACCAGCGGTCCGGTCTACATCGGCGCGATCATTGTGCTGTTGATGCTCTTGCTGCTCGTCCGCGCAAAAGGACCGGGGCGCTGGTGGTTGCTTGGCAGCATTCCGCTGATGCTGATCCTGATGGCTGTGGGTAGTCCGGTGCTCGCTGGCGCTCTCGTGATCGCTTATGTGCTCGCAGGCATCGTGCTTTGGAAAGATCCCTTGCCCGCAGCGCTCTTCGCGGCCTTCATCCTCACACTGCTGTTGAGCTGGGGCCACAACCTGATGCCACTCACGGATTTTTTCCTGGACCACGTGCCGGGCTACAACAAGTTCCGCGCGGTCACCATCATCCTCGTGATCGTGGAGTTGGCGGCGCCCATTCTCGCCGTGCTCTACCTGGACCGCTTGATGCGTGAGGAAAAGTGGGACAAGCCGACGGAGAAACGCTTCCTCATCACCGCAGGCATACTGGCGTTGGTGGTGTTGGTGATGGCGGTGATCCCCGGCGATCTATTCGACTTCTTCGGCGATGACGAGAAGGCGCAGCTCAGCGCCCAACTGTCATCTTCCAAGGATCCAGCTTCCGTGCAGGGCTATATCGATGGCCTGAAGCAGTTGCGCATCGGTGTGCTGAGCGGCGACGCGTGGCGCAGCTTCGGATTCATCCTCGCCGGTGCCGCGTTGCTTTTCGCCTTCGGCAGAAGGAAGATCGGGCGTCCGGTCCTGCTCGCTGGCATCGGCTTGCTGATCTTGATCGATCTCTGGAGCGTGGACCGTCGCTACGTCAACAACGACAAGGATGCGCATGGTCAATATCTGAGCTGGGAGGACCAGACGGCGAACGCGCATCCATTCGCACCACAACCCGTCGACATGGCCATCCTGCAAGCGGAAGGCAATGCCGCAACGGAAGCTGATTACGATGCAGCGATCAAGCGCCTCAAGGAGCAGAAAAGCGACCTGACAGGAACGCAGCGCATGGTGACCAAGGAGGACGAGGCCATCACGCGCTTCGGTAGCCTACGCCGCACCACCGACTTCCGCGTGCTGGGTCTGCGGGATCCATTCCAGGATGTACGTGTGAGTTATTTCCACAAGAGCATCGGCGGCTATCACGGGGCGAAAATGAAGCGCTACCAGGAGCTGATCGATTTCCACATCGCGCCAGAGATGCAGAACGTGATCGGGGCATTCGGTAAGAGCGCTACGCAACACAGTATCGATAGTGTGCTGGCCCAACAGCCGGTGCTGAACATGCTCAACACGAAGTACATCATCTACGCGGACGATCAAGCGCCGATCCTCAACACGCACGCGCTCGGCTCCGCATGGTTCGTGGATGAGGTGCAGCAGGCGAAGAACGCGGATGACGAGATCACCAAGCTGGGCACCATCGATCCCAAACACACCGCGCTGGTGGATGCGCGCTACTACAGCGAAGTGGCCAACGCCGCCAAGCCGGACAGCACCGCCAGCGTGAAGCTGAACGGCTATCGCTCGAACGATCTCAGCTACACGGTGAAGAGCAAGGACGGTGGCGTGGTGGTCTTCAGCGAGATCTGGTACGGTACCGATTGGGTCGCTGAGATCGATGGCACACCCGCGCCCTACGCCCGCGCGGATTACGTGCTGCGCGCGATGAAAGTGCCCGCCGGTGAACACACCGTGCGCTTCCATATCGTGAGTAGGCCATTCACCGTCGGAGGTCGCATCGCATCGATCAGCTCCTTTGTACTGCTGCTCCTGGTCTTGTTGGCACTAGGTTGGGAGTTCAGAAGGAGTCGTGAGTCCCAAAGTCTTGAGTCGTGAGTCCGCTGGTCGTGAGTCTTGAGTCGGGGTCCGTGAGTCTGCGTCGGAGAACGTCCAATCACCAATCACCAATCACCAATCACCAATCACAAACCACCGCTCACTCATTTTAGCGGCTCCCTTCATGAAACGCGTCCTCATCATCACCTACTACTGGCCGCCCAACGGTGGTGCGGGCGTTTACCGCTGGCTGAAGCTGAGCAAACTGCTGCCCGAGCACGGCTGGCAACCGGTGATCTACACGCCGGAGAACCCCGAAGTGGTCGCGGACGATCCCGGACTTTTGCGGGATGTGCGCAGCGACATCGAAGTGATCAAGCGGCCCATCACGGAACCATTCAACCTGTACAAGCGGTTCACCGGTCGCAACGTGAAGGAGAAGGTGCAGGTCGGATTCCTCAACGAGAAGAAGCAGGGCGGATGGAAAGAGGACTTCGCGCTCTGGGTGCGCAGCAATTTCTTCATCCCCGATGCGCGTGTGTGGTGGGTGAGGCCCTCCGTGAGCTTCCTGAAGGAGTATCTGCGGAAGAACCCGGTGGACGCGATCATTTCCACTGGACCGCCGCACAGTATGCACCTCATCGCTCTTGCGTTGAAGCGAGCGCTGGGCGTGAAATGGATCGCAGACTTTCGCGACCCGTGGACCTACATTGATTTCTACACCCAACTCAAGCTTACCAGCTGGGCCGATGCGAAGCACAAACGCTTGGAAAGGGAGGTGCTGCGCGAAGCCGATAAAGTGGTGACGGTCTCGTGGCATTGGGCTGAAGACCTTCGGAAATTGGGTGCTCCGAAGGTGGAGGTGATCACCAACGGCTACGACCCGGACGATCTGCCATCACCACCAGAGCCGGTCGATGATGCCTATAGCTTGGTGCACATCGGTTCGCTATCGCCTACGCGCAACGCGCCGGAACTCTGGAAGGCGTTGAAGGCGCTCTGTGAGGAGGATCCCGCTTTCGCCGCGAAATTCAAACTGCGCTTCGTAGGTCCCGTGGACCACACCATCGCAGAGAGCGTCGAGCAGGCCGGTCTGGGTGCATACTTGGAGCGCACCGGCCGCGTGACGCATGAGGAGGCCATGCGCCAGATGCAACGTGCACGCGTCCTCTTGCTGCTGGTGAACGACACGCCTAATCTCATGGGAATCCTACCTGGTAAGCTCTTCGAATACATCAGCACCGGCAGACCCATCCTTGGCGTAGGTCCCAACAAAGGCGATATGGCCAAGGTGCTCGATAGTGCCCCGCATGCCGTGATCGATCGTCCCGTTCTGGCCGAACAACGCGACCGGATCAAGGACCTTTTCACCGCGTCGTCCACGGAACCGGATCAGCGCTGGTCCCGCGCGGCCACGTGCATCCAAGTGGTAGCGGCGTTGAATGCGTGAGGCCCATTCAAGCCTTGCCCGCCATCGGCTATTTGCTCAGGATGGCGACCACTCTTCGCGTGAGGTAAGCATGCAACCAGGGGATGTGCTTGAAGAGCTTGATATTCTTCAGCATGATCTGGTCAAAACGAAGGATCTTGAAGTGCTGCGCTTCGAAAAGCATGTGGGCCTCCTTGATCGTGATGCGGTTCAATTCCCGGAAGTGTTCGACCACGGAGAGTTTCGCAATGATGGGCTGGCCCACATGCAGGTGCTCGATCACGTTCATGAGCGTCCGGTCCGAAAAGATGTTCTGGCACCAAGGGATGTGGATATGGTCATACAGGTGCCCGGCATCGAAGCTTGTCCAAGGCGGGAATTCCATGCAGATCATTCCGCCCGGCTTCAGCACACGCTTGCACTCGGCGAGCACGGCCCTCAAGATCGGGCGCTCGATGTGTTCGAAGACATCATTGAGGAAAATGAGATCGAACGTATTGTCGGCGAATTCCATCTTGGACAGATCGCCAACCTGGAACTCCACGTTGGCAGCGCCCATCTTGCGCAGGAAATTCCGGGCATGGCCGATACGGTTCTCATCGATGTCCACCCCGATGATCTTTCGGCATCCCTTGGCCGCGTAATACAGCGTCTTGCCTCCCGGCCCGCATCCGGCATCCAGGACCAGCTTGTCCTTCATATCGATCCGGTCCGAATAGAAGGCGAAGCTCTTGGCGGCCCACTCATACTGCGCCTCGGAATAGGCCTCAGGCGACTCCCGTCCTGCTCGCTGCCGAAGGGGAAAGAACCGGTTCAACAGGAGGCAGAGGTCTTCACTGGGGCGCATGGTATCGGGGGCTTCCTTCGGCTCGGCGCGTTCGGAAATGCCGAGGCGCGCGAAAGTAGCCCAAACCAACATCGGCCCGTTCGCATCCGCGACCGCCGGAATGGGGCTTCAATGCGGCAATGCGCGACTTTCGCACCGTTATGGGAAAGTTAGCCCGACAGGCCACTTGGATCAGTTTGCTCACCATGGTGGGCATGGGTCTCGGCTTCGTCAATATGGCGCTGCTTTTCCCGCGGTTTTTGACCGCAGACGAGTTCGGGCTGGCCCGACTGCTCGTTTCCATCACCGCCATAGTCGCGCAACTAGCCAGCTTCGGTGCGGAGAACACCGTGCTCCGATATTTCCCTTATGTGCGGGATGACGCGCGAGGTCATCGCGGCCTCTTTGGCGTGGTCCTGCTGATCGGCACGTTGGGCTCCTTCGTGGCCTTGCTGGTGCTTGGCCTATTCAATGCCCACCTCGGGCACTGGTTCCAGAACGACAGCGATCTCTACGGTGAGCATGGCATGGTGGTGCTGCCTTTGGTCCTCTCGGAGGTCTACTATCTGTTGTTGCGGAGTTTCAGCCGTTCGGTACATCGCAGCATTGCGCCGGTCTTTGCACGTGAGTTCCTGTTGAGGGCGCTGCAGACGGCACTGATCGGTGCACACATCCTGTGGCATCTTCCGTTCGGCCTGTTCATCGATATCTATGCCGCCACCTTCGTGGTCACCACCGGCGTGCTGGCCTTCGACCTCTGGCGCGCGGATGCCCTGAAGCTGGGCCTGCGGAGCATTCGCCTGCCCCGGAGGCTGCGGCGCAGCATGATCCGCTACGGGGCCTTCACCTTCGGCAGTGGATTGGCGAGCATGGCTGTTGGAAGCATCGACCAAGTGATGATCGGTGCCATGTTGCACGATGGTCTATCCTATGTCGCCTACTATTCCGTGGCGGTATTCCTTGCCAGTTTGGTCACCGTGCCGGCCCGCGCGCTGATGTTGCCGACCGTGCCCATCCTAGCTGAGGCGTGGCGCAACCGCGACCATGACGAGATCTCCTCCATCTACCGGCGCACAGCAAGCATCCAGCTTGTGGCGTGCTCGTTCATCCTGCTTTGCATCTGGGCATGCATCCATCCGCTATTCTCGCTGTTGAAACCTGAATATGCCTTGGGTAAACCGGCGTTGCTCATCTTGGGGATCGCGCAAATGGTCGCGCTATCCCAAGGCGTGGGCGGAAGCATCGTAAGCACCTCGCGCAATTATTGGTTCGATGCCGTCAGCGGTGCCTTCCTGCTGATCCTGAATGTTACGCTCGACTATTTCTTCATCCTGTGGTGGGGCTTCGTCGGGGCGGCATGGAGCTCGCTTGTGTCCGTTTCCATCGTAGTCCTGTTCCGGGTCTTCTTCCTCTATCGTCGCTATGGACTCTGGCCTTACGACGGTCGCACGGTGCTCACGTTGCTCCTCTTCGCAGGTGTCGGGATCGCCTTGTGGTATGTCCCCCATGTTCAGATCGCCGCCGTGGACATCCTGCTCCGCGCCGGTCTGGTATCCCTTCTCTTCCTCCCTTTGGTGCACTGGCTGAAACTCGCACCGGAGCTGGGCGACCAAGTGTTCAAGTTGTTGCGCCGCTTCCGGCAGATCATTCCCGGAGCATAATGGACCTCAGGAAGTTGAAGGTGATCTGGACCAAGTTGCGACGCGAGCTGCGAGCGCGCGGCACCTCCGTGGGGGATCGCTTCCTGCATGGCTTAGGGGTCGCGGCGCACCTGCCTAAGGAAGCCGAGCAACGATCGGTCTATCTGCTCTACGTCTGCGAATTGCTCCCAGCACGTGCGGGCCGCATGGCTAAATGGGTGTCGCGAACCTCTGGCGAACGCATCGTACTGCTCTGCCACCGTGACGGTTATATTCCGGCCTTTGCGAATGCGGGTTTCGCACAAGTACTTCTGTATCGGAATGCTTGGCATCTGCGTCGCATCGTGAAGGCCATGCCCAAGCCGAAGCTCGTCCATGGTTTCGCACCAAAGAGCAAGTATCCGGATGTGGCGAGGTGTGCCCTCCAGCCGCAAGGTGTCCCCTACATCCACGACCTGCAGGACACCTTAGTGGTCTACTATGGCACCGACGTGAAGCCGCGCTGGCTGCGGGAGGAACTGCCCCATGAACGTGCCTGCATGGCCAACGCCGATGGACTCATAGCACACAGCCTCGAGCCGAATGAGGGGTTCCGTCGCTACGGTATTGCGCGCAAGGACCGCCCGCCCACGCTCTTCTTCCCGCTTTACTGCGACGATGACCTCTTCGTGGACAGCGTGCCCAAGATCAGCGATACGGAGATCCATCTTGTCTACGCCGGTGGTGTCGCAGGTTCACACCGCGATGCGACGCACTACGGCAACATCCAATTCTTCGGACTGATAGAAACGTTGACCAAACAGGGCCTTCACTTCCACATCTATCCCAGCCCTACGAACATCCACGCAGACGTGGAGGAATATGAGGCGTTGGCGCACGACAACCCGCGTTTCCATTTCCATGAACCGGTGCCACAGGAACGCTTGGCGGGGGAGTTGGCGCGGTATGATTTCGGGATCCACTTGGGCTTTGTCAATGATGCCGCGCATAAACAATCATCAGCAAAATATCGTCTCTGTACAACGCTGAAACTCTTCAACTTCATTGAGGCTGGTATCCCTGTCCTATCATCGGAGAATCTTGATTTTCAATCATGGATCGTAACGAGGCATGGCGCAGGGTTGGCCTTGAAGCGCGAGGAATTGGATCGATTGAAGGACAAGTTGAGCACACTCGACCATGCGGCCCTTGCCTCCTCCACAAAGCAGGGAAGAGCGATCCTATCTTTGAAGAGAAACATTCCGCGACTCATGAACTTCTATGCTGATGTCGTGGCAAGTAAGCGGTGATCGATGAAGAAGAAACTGATCCTTTACGGTGCATCGAACTTCGGTGATGAGGTCGTGCAGTTGTTCCGCGACATCGATGCGGCAAAGGGTGGAAATGAATGGGAGGTCGCGGGCTTTTTGGACGATGATCCCGATCGCATAGGTCTTGTGCGGAATGATGTTCCTGTGTTAGGGACTGGAGCATGGATCGATGCCAACGAGACGGAAGATCTCTGGTTTGTCTGCGTCGTGGGCAAGCCGAGCGCAAGGGCGGGCCTGGTGAAAATGATGAAAGCAAAGAAGTTGCGCTTTGCCTCCGGCATTCATCCGTCGGTGATCATGTCGCAAACCTCCTCGATCGGGGAGGGCACTGTGGTAACAGCCGGGAACATCATCACCACCAATGTTTCAATAGGTGACCATGTGATCGTGAACCTGGCCTGCACAGTTGGCCATTACTCATCGATAGGAGCATTCTGTACGATCAATCCAGGCGTGAATGTCTCCGGTGATGTCACCTTGGAAGAAGGGGTCCTGCTGGGCACGAACTCGACCATTCTGGAAAAGATGAAAGTGGGGGCCTACTCCATTGTGGGAGCTGGAGCGATGGTCAATAGGGACCTGCCGCAGGGCATAACTGCTGTCGGGATCCCCGCCAAGGTGATCAAGGTGCGTTGAGGTGCACTATCTCAAAAGAGTGACACTCCCTATACGACTGACCGCATTCCCAGTGCATTGGTCATTCCATTTCACGATGTACACATAGGTGCCATCAGGCACCGGAACTCCCTTGAAGTCGCCGAGCCAAGGCTCTTGGGTCTCCGTCGTTTTGTAGATCTCTTGTCCCCAACGATTGAAGATCTCCATGCTGATGAATCCTTGCAGGATCACTGGTGCGAACGACTCATTGAAACCATCCTTGTTAGGCGTGAAAACATTAGGCAGGGTGGACGGCATGCTGGCCTTTGAAGTAGGGACCGCGCTGTCTCCTACAAGATCCATATACGCACAGCAACCCGTCACCTTAGGACGAGCGGTGGTGGAAATTGATCCATAGGAGATATTATCAACAATAGCCGTTGGGGTCAGTGTCGCTGTGTAGGGAGGAATATCGGTGGCCGTAACTGAAAGGTCACTGCTCTGCCCGCAATCCATTGCACCGTCCTGGTCCACCCGCACCAATGTCAGGTCCCTATTCCTGGATGTTCCGGATCTTCCCGTGAACATGAGGTCGCTTCCATACGCCACCGCATTCGAGCTTGCAGTATAGAGCAGGTCTTCCGTTGTCGCGGAGGATCCGTAGCGCTTTGCCCAGATCACATCGCCTTGGTCGGAGACCGCAATGGCAAATAGGTCGTTTCCGCTCCCAACCCCATAGCCCGTGATGGCATAACCGTAGGGCATCTTAACAACCTTATAGGAATACTCCGTAGTGAAATCATTGATCTTATAATTTTTCCCCCAGATGAAATTTCCCGATGTGTCAGTATGCATAAGACCGACCTGAAATGAATCGGAATACATGGATACATTTCCGAAATACGCCATCGTAAGGGAGTTGTTCTCATAGATCAGGTCTATGCCATAGAAGCGCGCAGCGGAAGGGGGTGATGATACATAGTACTTGGTCCAGATATTTTGACCGGATTCGTTGAATTTCCCAATGAATGCCCGCATTGTGCTAGGAATGGAGCCGCCGAGGTATGTCCTACCTGTCACATAGATGGAATTGCCTGGTCCCAAGGTGGAACCGTAGACATCATCGATGTAGGAGTTCGTCGGAAGGAAGTCGTACCTGGGACCGGTCCATTGGACCGACCCATCAACTGCCGAAACACCTTGTTGGATGGGGTCGGAAAATGTGGCGCTGCTCAGATCATAGATCTCATTGATAAGAACATACTGCTGCGATGAGACCGGAAGAATGCCTTTGCAGTAGAGCGGGCGATCATCGGTGGAATGCTTGATCCAGAGCGTATTGCCCGCAGCGTCGAATTTGAAGTAGAACAGACCCCTATAAGGATTAGCCGCGGCTGTTGTTGTGCCCCCGCAACCCAACAAGTAGCCATCCGGGCTGATGGACAATTGAAAGACGATATCCTTGTAGGTCGCGCTGGCCTTGAATGTTCTGGCCCAGATCACGTCACCGCTCGAAGCGACCTTCATCACTAAAGCACTGTCCCCTCGATAGCCACCTAGGTAAAAATTGCCGTCAGGCGATGCTGCGATCGTCTGTCCGCCCTCATCAATGTTCGGGCTTCCGTAGGTCTTCAGAAATGTCTGGGCGCTCACCGTCATCGCACCAAATAGAAACGACCAAAAAATAAGCAGCGAGAAACGGATCATCTGACTACCATAGTGTAGCTTACACGTGAGGGCCAATATAGATGATGAGCACGCTTTGCACATGGTCAACCCCTTCGTCCGGCTTAACATTGCAGCGTTTTTCAACGACCTGAATGAACCTCAAGAACATCTTTATCACCGGCGGTGCCGGATACGTGGGTTCCGTGCTGGTGCCGAAGCTGCTGGACAAGGGCTACAACGTCACCGTACTGGACCTGATGATCTACGGCGCGGATGTGCTGCCGACGCATGAACGTCTCAACGCCGTGAAAGGGGACATCCGTGATCAAGAGCTGTTGCGCAAGTTGCTCCCCGGCCAAGACGCCGTGATCCACCTCGCCTGCATCAGCAACGACCCCAGCTTCGAACTGAATCCCGAGCTGGGTAAGGGCATCAACCTCGATGCTTTCGAGCCGCTAGTACGCATCAGCAAGGAGAGCGGCGTGAAGCGCTTCATCTACGCCAGTAGCAGCAGCGTTTACGGCATCAAGGAGGAGCCGAACGTGACGGAGGACATGGCCTTGGATCCGCTCACCGACTACAGCAAGTTCAAGATGCAGTGCGAGGAGATCCTAGCCCCTTTCCAGAGCACGGATTTCACCACAGTGACGATCCGCCCCGCGACGGTATGCGGCTATGCGAAGCGCCTGCGGCTGGACCTGAGCGTGAACATCCTCACGAACCTGGCGGTGAACAAGGGCGAGATCACGGTGTTCGGCGGCACTCAGAAGCGCCCCAACATCCACATCGCCGATATGACCGACCTCTATGTGAAGCTCTTGGAGATCCCCAAGGAGCAGATCGCCGGCAAGATCTGGAACGCGGGCTTCGATAACTTCACCATCGCGGAGATCGCGGGCATGGTGAAGAACGTGGTCGGGCCGCACGTGAAGATCGTCACCACGCCGACCAACGACCTGCGCAGCTATCACGTCAGCAGCGAGAAGATCAAGCGCGACATCGGCTTCGTGGCAACGCATAACCTGGAGGACGCCGTGCGCGACCTGAAAGTGCAGTTTGATGCGGGCGCGATCCCGGATTCGCTGAATGACGACCGCTACTTCAACGTGAAGCGCATGCAGCGCATCCATTTGAATTGATGAGCACCACCACGCAAGTGACCGTTCCCTACGTCCATCTCGGCGCGCAGTACGACGGTATCAAAGAGCAGGTCTTGGAGCGTATCGCGGCCTTGCTGGACAGCGGTGCGTTCATCCTCGGCAAAGAGGTGAGCGATTTTGAGCAGGCCTTCGCGGCGCTCTGCGGAACGAAGCACGCGCTCGGCGTTGCGAACGGAACGGATGCGCTTTTCCTGAGTCTGATGGCATTGGGCATCGGGAAAGGCGATGAGGTGATCACCGCGCCGAATAGCTACTTGGCCAGTGCGAGCAGCATCGTTCTGGCCGGTGCGACACCGGTCTTTGCCGATGTGTTGGAAGACTTCAACCTGGATCCCGAGGCGGTGCGCAAGGCGATCACGCCGAGGACGAAGGCGATCATCGCGGTGCATCTCACAGGTCGGCCCGCACGGATGAAGGAACTGCTCACGATCGCCAAGGAGCACGGACTCAAAGTGATCGAGGATTGCGCGCAGGCCATTGGTGCCACACTGGAAGGCCAGCATGTGGGCTCCTTCGGAAATGCGGGCTGCTTCAGTCTTCATCCCTTGAAGAATCTCGCCGCAGCAGGTGATGGCGGTGTGATCACCACCAACGACGACAAAGTATACGCGCACCTGTTGAAGGCCCGCAACCACGGCCTCCGCGACCGCGACAACTGCGAATTCTTCAGCTACAACTCGCGCTTGGACAACCTGCAGGCCGCGATCCTCAATGTGAAGCTGCCCGAACTGCCGCGCTGGACCTTGCGCCGCCGTGCGATCGCCGCCACTTATTTGAAGAAGCTGAAAGGGGTGGGTGATCTGCTCCTGCCATTCGACGGCAAGGGCGAGTTCAGCGTGTACCACACCTTCATCATTCAGATCGCGCAACGTGACGCGCTGAAGCAATACCTCGCGGACCACGGCGTGGATAGCAAGGTGCACTATCCAGTGCCCATCCATTTGCAAGAGGCCGCGCAATTTCTCGGCTACAAGCGCGGCGACTTCCCAGTGACGGAGCGTCAAGCCGAGAACATCCTCAGTCTTCCGATCTTCGCGGAGCTGACCGATGAACAGGTGGCGCACGTAGCGGACACGGTTGTCGCCTTTTTCAACCAGAGGTCTTCTAAGAACTCATGACGGGAAGGGAGCAGGCTTTGGAAGACCGTTTCCATTCCGCTTTGAAGCGCGATGCCGCTCATGCCCCGGATTGGATGACGCGCTGGGATTACCAGCGCATCGTGAAGAAGCGGAAGCGCAAGGCGGAAGAGGACGTGATCGACGACTTCACCCGTTTCGGAGGCGCTGCCGACCTACCACGCTGGATGGACTGGTTCCGCAATGACTATCCAGACTACATCGCTGATCACCGGATCGCGAACCTTACGGCGGCAAGCCATAAGAACGATGCTCACATTCTGAAGGTGCTCGGCCAGCCGTTCAAGGAAGAGCATTATGACAAGCGCGTCGGTCTCAACAACGCACACGACCATCTGATCCCGCAACTCCTGCCCGTTCCCGAGCGCAACAAACTGCGCACCGTGCTGGACTTCGGAGCCGGTTACGGGAGGCAGGCGAACCTATGGACCACTCAGGATCCCGGTTTGTGCTATGTGGGCATGGACGCCATCGTGAATTCGTATTGCCTGCAGCATCTCTACTACGAAGCGCTGGCGCAAGGTCCCGTGAACGACTACATTGATGATCCCGCGAACTTCCGGTTCTCGCCGGGCACTGCGGGCATCCATCACATCCCCACGTGGCGGAGCGACCTCATCCCGGATAATAGCGTGGAACTGGTGCTTTGCGTGCAGGTACTACCGGAGTTGAACGCGAAACTCGTGAGGCACATGCTCGCCGAGTTCCATCGCATCCTCAGGCCCGGCGGCGCCCTGTACATTCGTGATCATGCCTACTGGTGGAAGCCGACCGGATCCTTCGACGTAGAGCGGCATCTGGCGGGTCATGGATTCGATCTGGCATTCAAGGCGCACGTGATCGATCAAACCGACATACACGGCATCCCGCGCATCTGGCGCAAGTCGGATCCGCGCGTGATCGCAGCACGCACGCGTACCTTGAAGCACAAGATCGATCAGGTCGTGGTGAACATCGACACGCTCACCGGCGGAGGATTCAAACGCACGGTGCGCAAACTCAAAGGCAAGCAATGAAGGCATTGGTGACAGGAGGCTGCGGCTTCATCGGAAGCTGGCTCACGGAGCGGCTACTCAACGACGGCCACGAAGTGCATGTGGTGGACAACCTTTCCACTGGCCATGCGCGCAATTTGGAACATTTGAAGGGCCACGAGAAGTTGCATGTCCACATCGCGGACATCAGCGACCATGCACGGATCGAGCCGCTCTTCGCCGGTATCGATCGCGTGTTCCACCTCGCGGCGTTGGCGGACATCGTGCCCAGCATCGAGAAGCCGCTGATGTACCACAACAGCAACGTGAACGGCACCGTGAGCGTGCTGGAGGCTTGCCGGAAACACGGCGTGAAGCGCGTGATCTACGCGGCATCCTCTTCCTGCTACGGTATCCCCGATGTCTATCCCACGCCGGAGACCGCACCGATCCGCTGCCAATATCCCTACGCGGTGACGAAATACCTCGGCGAGGAATACGCGATGTACTGGGCGAGTGTCTATAAGATGAACATCACCAGCATGCGCTTCTTCAACGTCTACGGCCCGCGTAGTCGAACCAGCGGCACATACGGCGCGGTGTTCGGCGTCTTCCTCGCGCAGAAGCTGGCCAACAAGCCTTTCACCGTGGTGGGCGACGGCAAGCAGACGCGCGACTTCACCTTCGTTAGCGACATCGCGGATGCGTGCGTTACCGCGAGCGAGCGTGACGACGTGTCGGGGCAGATCTTCAACGTCGGCAGTGGAAGCACCTACAGCGTGAACCTGCTGTGCGAATTGCTCGGCGGAGAGAAGATCCATATCCCCAAGCGTCCCGGCGAGCCGGACCAGACTTTCGCTGACACCGCGAAGATCCAGCGCATGCTCGGCTGGAAACCGAAGGTGAAATTCGAGGACGGCGTGAAGACCATGTTGGACAACATTGACTACTGGCGCGAAGCCCCGCTGTGGGAACCGAACAGCATCGCCGAGGCCACCAAGGATTGGTTCAAGTACCTCGGATGAAGAAGATCCTTCCACTCGACGAATTGGCGATACGTGTCGCGGAACTGAAGAAGGCAGGCAAGCGCGTAGCCCTCTGCCATGGCTGCTTCGATCTGCTGCACCTCGGGCACATCAAGCATTTCGAGGCTGCGAAGGAAGCCGCGGACGTTCTCATCGTTACTGTCACTCCGGACCGTTTCGTCAACAAGGGACCGGGCCGTCCGGTCTTTACGGAAGCCTTGCGCATGGAGGCCATCGCCGCTTTGGAAGCGGTGGACTACGTGGCCTTGAACAAATGGGACACGGCCATCGAGACCATCACTTTGCTGAAGCCCGACCTCTACGTGAAGGGTCAGGACTACAAGGACCGCTCGAAGGATGTGACCGGCATGATCGCCAAGGAAGAGGAGGCGGCTGAGAAAGTGGGAGGGAAGCTCTACTTCACAGAAGAGATCCAGTTCAGCAGCAGCAACCTCATCAACGCGCACTTCAGCCCGCTCGATGACAACGTGCAGGAGTTCCTCTCGGATTTCCGTGCGCACTTCGACGCGGACCGAGTGATCGCCGACCTCGATTCCTTGAAGGATCTGAAGGTGTTGGTGATCGGCGATACCATCATTGACGAATACCACTACTGCCGTCCGTTGGGCAAGAGCAGCAAGTCGCCTACCATCAGTAGTATTCTGTTGCGTGAGGAACAATACGCAGGCGGAGTGCTTGCCATCGCCAACCACGTGGAGCAGTACGCAGGAAGCGTTGATCTGATCACCTGCCTCGGCGCCCAGGATGAGCGCCGCGCCATGATCGAGGAGAAGCTTGCGCCCGGCGTGGAGCGCCACTTCTTCGTCCGTCCCGATGGCCCTACGCCGATCAAGCGCCGCTACCTCGATCACTATCTCAACATCAAGCTCTTCGAGGTCACCTTCATGAACGAGTCGCCGATAGCAGGCGAGTTGGAGGCGCAGGTGATCGCGCGGCTGAATGAGCGCCTGCCGCATTGCGACCTCGTGATGGTGGCGGACTTTGGCCATGGCATGCTCTCCAAAGGCATCATCGACGTCTTGCAAAAAAGCGGGAAATACCTCGTGGTGAACGCGCAGACCAACAGCAACAACTACGGCTACAACTACATCACCAAATACACGCGCACCGACTACATCAGCATCGACGAGGCCGAGCTGCGTCTGCCTTTCGGCGCGAAGAACGATCCATTGGAAGGATTGATCGACCGTTTACAGGACATCACGCACGCGAACGAGGTGCAGATCACCCTTGGCCAGCGCGGATCGATCTATCGGCGTGGCAACAAGCAATGGCGCACTCCCGCCTTCGCCACCAGCGTGAAGGACAGCGTGGGCGCGGGCGATGCAGTGCTGTCCGTCACCGCGCTATGCGCAAAGCAAGGACTGGATCCGGCCATCATTGGGTTTGTGGGCAATTGTACCGGTGCGTTGGCGGTGGAGATCATCGGTAACGAGCATCCTGTGTAC
>JBEPUG010000030.1:0-24850 GCA_041691695.1 Flavobacteriales bacterium | reverse complement strand
GCACTACCCAGAACGGATTGATGCTCTGGTAAAGCTGTGTGGAATAGAGCTTCAGACTTTGGCCATGTGCCGGAACGCGTGCAGGTGCCATAGTGGCGAAATACTGCGCACTCTTGGGGTCGGTGGCCGCGCCGTTGTTCGTCACTGTCTGCGCCATGCCCAGATCATCCGCCACATTGCTTATCGCCATGGGCATTTCCCGATCGGTATGGTCCTTCGCCCACACGGTGAGCGCATCGCCATTCTGGTGGAACACTGCCCAGAAGATCACCAGACAGCCGAACACCACCAGCAATGCGCCGATGGGCCGCTTGTCCTCGGCATTGGCCTTCACGTACAGATAGATGAAGAACGCGACCACTGGGATGCAGCCGAAGATGAAAGCATCATTTGTGTCCGATCCCAACAGGTTGCCAGGGATCAAGTAGCCCAACACGCCGAAGACGAACATCGGGACGAGCGTGCTCAATAAGATCTTGCTGGTGCTCATATCGCCCGGCTCCAGGGACTTCATGATATCGGCCTCCTTCACCCACTTGTTCCCGCTGATGAAGACCACCACGCCGATGAGCATGCCGACACCCGCCGCAGCGAAGGCATAACCCCAGCCGTAGTTGAGCTGCATGTAGGCCGCCACGAAATTGCAGACGAAGGCACCGATGTTGATGCCCATGTAGAAGATGTTGAAGCCTGCGTCCTTGTTGTCGCGGTACTTGTCGTCGTTGTACAGATTGCCCACCAGCGTGGAGATGTTCGGCTTGAACATGCCGTTACCCAGGATGATCAACAACAGACCGATGTAGAACGCATTGACGTCATGCACGGCAAGCGTGAGGTAGCCTGCGGCCATCAACAGCCCGCCACCGATGATGCTCTTCCGAAAGCCGAGGACACGGTCCGCCAGCAGGCCGCCGATGAAAGGTGTGAGGTAGACGAGCCCGAGGTACGTTCCGTAGATGTCGCTCTTCTGCAGTGCGCTGAAGCCCATGCCGCCATTCTCCCAGCCGTCCAGCATGTAAAGACTGAAGATTCCCAGCATGAGGTAGTAGCCGAAGCGCTCCCACATCTCGGTGAAGAAGAGAACGTAGAGACCTTTCGGATGCTTGGTGGAAATGGTGTTGGTCATGGTCGGGGGATCTGTGGATCGAGCGATCAGAGGATCATTGAAGACTACTGCGGGTTACTAGTTGACGGGTTAAGAGTTGGCGCGTTACAGGTTGAGTTGTTGCACGTTGGCGTGTTAGGTGTTGCAGCGTGGTCAGACTCCCGACTCACGACCCACAGACTCACGACTCAAACTCAATTCACTCCGTGCATGCGCTTCTGCAACCAGCGATGGATCCCGAACAAGAGGATCGCGGCGCTGCCACTCATCACGATGAACACAAGGAAGAAATGGAAGAGATTGTCGATGGTGAAACCAAGTAGCGTAGGGAAGTGCACTACGGCCGTGGCATTATCGCCGGGTTCGGGCGGGATCAATGCGCTGAGGGTGCCGGCCAGCTTATTCGCCGCCGCGTTCGCAAGGAACCATGTACCCATCAACAGGGAGGAAAGACGCAGCGGAGCAAGTTTACTTACCATACTAAGGCCGATCGGCGAGAGACAGAGTTCACCCATGGTGTGCAGACCGTAAAGCGTGATCAACCACCACATGCTGATCTTGGCAGAAGGCGCTACACCATGCACGCCGAACGCGATCACCGCATAGCCCAGAGCCAGCAGCCCCAAGCCCATGGACATTTTCAATGGGGAGGAAGGTTCTATTCCGCGCTTAACCAACCAAGACCACAGCATGCTGAACAAAGGCGCGAGCATGATGATGAATATGGGGTTCACGCTCTGGAAGTAGCTCGCGGGCATTTCCCAGCCGCCGATGTGGCGCTCTGTTTGGTGGTCCGCAAAAAGCGTCAACGAGGCACCGGCCTGCTCAAAACAGGACCAGAAGAAGATGACGAAGAAGGCCAGGATGAAGATGACGCTGATGCGCTGTTTTTCCTGATGGGTGAGGCTCTTATCGCTTAGGATAATGATCGGCATAGCGATCATAGCGCCGTAGATCAAGTAGCCGATAACATCCCAATCCAGTTTGAACCAGGTCTTGAAATTCAGCAACACGAACATCAAGGCCACGGAACCGAGGACGATGAGAATGGTCTTCAGGTCCAACTTCTGTTTGGGCATCCCAAGGGGAGCGCCTTCGGGATCCACCAGGTACTTCTTCTTTAGCAGTTCGAAGGTTAGCGTGCCCATGACCATGCCGATGCTGGCGGCCAAGAAGCCCCACTTGAAATCGAAGATGCTGCCGGTGTCACCAAGGGTACCACAGATAAGGGGAGAGAAAAGCGCGCCGAGGTTGATGCCCATATAGAAGATGGTGAAGGCGCCATCGATGCGGCGGTCATTCGCCGGATAAAGTTGGCCCACCATGGTGGCGATGTTCGGCTTGAAGAAACCATTGCCGATGATCAACAGCGTAAGGCCCGCCCACATGGTGCTAATGGAACCGGCGCTTTGCACGTTCGCTGTCACGAGGTTGCCGCTGAAAAAAAGCAGGAATTGGCCCAAGGCCATTAGGATACCACCCACCAGGATGCTCCGTCTGTTACCCCAGAAGCGGTCGCAGATGTAACCGCCCAGCAGCGGAGTCAGATAGACCAGGCCGGTGAAGCTCCCATACACATTGGAAGCATCCGCATCGCCCATGAACAGGGCTTTGGTCATGAACAGGATGAAGATGGCCCGCATCCCATAGTAGCTGAACCGCTCCCACATCTCGGTGAAGAAGAGCAGATACAGCCCTTTGGGGTGCGAGGCATTCGCGGTGGCCTCAAGGTGATCCGGTGGTGGGGGTCTCATGGGGTCGTTTTAGCGTGGAAGGCGGACAAGGTAGTGGAATGAGGGATCCGCCGATATATGGCCAATATCACCTGCGGATCAAATTCAAAAGGGCCATTGGTCGGCAATGCGGAATGTCATAAAGCCCGGTCCCTCAACTATCATTTCCAACCGCAGATCCAAGTTCCCTACTATTGCCAAAATCATTCAACCTCGATGAAGAAGCTCATTATTGTTTCCGCATTTGCCTTGGCCGCCATTTCCACACGCGCCCAAGTGAACGATAAGATCGGTGCGGAACCGGACGAGATCAAGGCGATGGCGAAAAAGACCTTGGTAGTAGAGCTGCCGGAGGAAAATGACAAGGTGATCGCCTCATTCTCCAAGAAGACCGCCGAGGCTGACCTTGCCGCCTATCGCGCCTCGTTGGCGTCCTATCGCGAACAGATCGAACCCGCGGTCTGCAAATACTGGTCGTACAACAAGAACATCGAATTCAAGAAGACCTCCGAGGTGGTGGCACTTTTTCAGAAGAAAAGCACCAAGTATGTGGCGTTGATGAAGGTGGTGCTGGCGGATGGTGGTGGCGCGTACGTCTATTCCTTCGGTCTTGGCGTGCCGGCGATAGTGCTTACCCGCACCGATGGCGATTCCAAGGTGACGAAGAAGGGACAGTTGGAATTGCGCAAATACGATTACCAGATGTACTTGGTGACCAACCCTTTTGATGACGGTACGGAAAGCTACTCCGAGGCAGGAATGAAATTCACCCTGACGCAGGCCCAGAAACACATGGATTGGATCGTAAAGAGCACCAAATCCAAGACATATCATGATTATTGCAAGGCAATGGCCAAGAGCAACTGCTCGAAACTTGCCAGTAAGGACCTCATGGTGGACGAGGCGGGTCTTTATAAAAGTGTGGATAAAAGCGAAGCGGTGGAGAGTTACGGCAAAGCCATCGATTTCGAACCGGCGGCCGATCTGCAAAAGGCCTATTTGGATGCTACGCCAGGTAAGGCTGTGCTGATCTCCCTTCCTATCGGCACCATATCCGGCACCTTGGTGGTGGTAACGATAACCAAACTCGTCTATATGAAAGTAGTAGTGGATACGGAGACCAACACTGTCCTTAACGCCATCGTACCGGGCATGGGCAAGACATACGTAGAGGGTGTGACGAAGATGGACCTGCGCCAGTTGGCGGATTGTAATTGAGCCAGGAGTGCACGAGGCACTGAGCCCCCGGTTTCCAAGTCGGCTATATTTGCCGCCCGAAATGCGGACAAGCTTCGCATTAGCAAGGCCAAACGGAGAGGTGCCAGAGTGGTCGATCGGGTCTGTCTCGAAAACAGAAGTGCCCGCAAGGGTACCGGGGGTTCGAATCCCTCCCTCTCCGCCAACGCCGCCCGCGAAGCGGACGATCACTTTGGTGGATCGGATGCTGAGCTTGCTCAAAGCATCCGATCTGCCGAAGTGATCCAAGGCCGCGAAGCGGACGTGGCGTTGAAGCCTCCCCGCTCAAGGGAATGCGCGTCTCGCGCGATCCCACTACCCGCATTGTCCAAGGTATCTGACAGGATCACAGGATTTACAGGATAAACTCGCCATACGATGGAAAGCCCGCCTCGCGCGCTCCCTCCCTCCTTTTTCTCCCTCACCTGCCTTAACTCCATCACCTCCCTTTCCCACCATTCGATTCCACCAAAACATACCTTGGCCCCAACATGCGCCACATCCATCTCCTTCTCTTCGCACTCATCGCCTGCGTAGGCTGCAGTACTACCCCCGATCACAAGGCCGCTCAAATGCCGGCAACCCCATCCACCGATTCCAGCGACCAGGTATTTACGCGTCTCGCGGACGAGTTCTTTGACAATTACTACTTCCCCAACAACCCCACTACCGCCACCGCGGACGGGCTGCATCAGTACGACAGCAAGTTGGAAGACTACTCCCAAGCGGGTATGGACGCCAATGTGAAGGCGTTGCAAGAATGGGAAACGAAGGTGGTCGCCGTGGACTCCGCCACGTTGAGCGAGCAGGTGCAAGGTGATCGCATGCTGGTGCTGAATGACATCCGAACGACGCTGCTGACGTTGCAGAGCATCAAGCCTTGGCAGAAGAACCCGGACAGTTACTCCAGCGGCATCACCAATAGCGCTTTCACGTTGATGGAGCGCAAATTCGCCGCCCCCGAAGTGCGCCTGAAGGACCTCATCGCCCGCGAACGCGCCATGCCCGGCGTACTCGCCGAGGCACGCAAGAATCTACAGGACCCACCGAAGGTCTTCACGCAGATCGCCGTGGACCAACTCCCCGGGCTGATCCATTTCTTCCAGAATGACGTGCCATCCGCCTTCACAGACGTGACCGATGCCGACATCAAGAAGCAATTCACCGCCAGCAATGACAGCGTGATCGCCGCCCTGAATGATTACATGGCCTGGTTGAAAAAGGATGTCCTACCGAAGGCCAACGGTGATTTCAAGATCGGCGCCGACACCTACCGCAAGAAGCTGGAGTACGATGAGATGGTGACGATGCCCTTGGATCAGTTGATCGCGCTGGACACCGCCAACATGCATCACAACCAGCAATGGTTCGCCGAAGTGGCCAAGCAGTTGGACCCGAAGAAAACCCCGCGTCAAGTATTGGCGGAGCTCGCCACGGACGGCCCCAAGCCGGACAGTCTCCTCTCCGTTTTTCGCGGCACCTTCGACCATTTGATCTCATTTATCAAGGAGAAAAAGATCATCACCCTGCCGTCCGATGTGCGGCCGATCGTGGAGGAGACGCCGCCGTTCATGCGCGCCATCACTTTCGCTTCCATGGACACGCCCGGCCCGTATGAGAAGAACGCCACCGAAGCCTACTTCAACGTAACGATCCCGGAGAAGGACTGGACCCCGCAGCACACGCGCGAATTCATGGCGCAGTTCAGCTATCCGGTGATCAACAGCGTGGCGACACACGAAGCCTATCCCGGTCACTACGTACAATTCCTGTGGATGCACAAGCTGGACGACCGCGTGCGCAAACTCCTTGGCTGCAATACCAACGCAGAAGGCTGGGCTCACTACTGCGAGCAGATGATGCTGGACGAGGGTTTGCCTGAGTATATCTATCCCAATGACAAGCGTCAGCAACTGCTGCTGCGCCTCGGCCAATTGCAGGACGCCCTGCTGCGCAATGCTCGCTTCGTTGTCGGCATTAAGGTGCACACCGGTCAAATGACGATGGACCAAGCCATCCAATACTTCGTTGACGAAGGCTATCAGAGCCGCGCCGTGGGCGAAGTGGAGGCGAAGCGCGCCACTTCGGATCCCACCTATCTCTACTACACCCTTGGAAAACTTGAGATCTTGAAGCTGCGCAAGGATATGGAGGCCAAGGAAGGCAAGAACTTCGACCTGATGACCTTCCACGACAACTTCATGCGCCAAGGCTTTGCCCCCATCGCCATAGTTCGCAAGGCGATGCTGAATAATCATTCGCCGACGTTATGAGGGAGGGTGAGGCGAACAGGCCAGCCGCAGAAACTCTTTCTGCACACCTGCAATAGATCGCTTCGGCCCCAACTACGGGCCTCGTATCGACAACCTTCGATACGGCACCGCCACATGGCTTTGTGAGGAAGCGATCTTTTAACTGGTGCTGCGCTGCGACAAGGACTTTTCCACCTCATGTCGGCGCGCCCTGGATCAACATACATTTGATCTATGCGAAACAACCAACTCCTGCTTCTTCCCGCCTGCTTGTTGTTCACCGGGAACATTTTCGCTCAGATCGCCTTCACGGAACACCCTGAACTGCTGCCCTATGCTACACACAGCGGCAACTGCATGGCGGTGACGGACATGAACGATGATGGCCGCGATGACATCGCTGTGCTGGACAATAGCAATTTTTTAAAGATCCTCTATCAGAACATCGACGGCACCTTCAAAGGCTTCGACATAGAGCAGGTGAGCAGTTCCGAGCAATGGGGCATGGCGGTGGCGGACATGGACAACGATGGCCATAAGGACTGCTTCACCGGCGGTAGCTACGATGGGCAGCATTACGAGCGCATCACCGCACCGGGTGTTTTCACTCCTGGCGTCGCTGATTATGCAGCGGTGTACATGCAAAACATCAGCATCGGCGACATCAACAATGACGGTTGGCTGGACGTCCTTGGCTGCCACGATGACGGTGCACCCGCCATCTGGATGAACGACAGCACGGGCAGCCTGCACACAAACCCTTACATCGACTTCACCACCGTGAGCAACCTACCTGCGGGCGACATGAGCGGGAATTATGGAAGTGTTTTCACCGACTTCGACGGTGATGGCGACCTTGACCTTTACATAGCGCACTGCCGCCAAGGGGTGAACGACCCTAACGATGTCCGCCGCTGGAACCGCCTCTTCGTGAACGACGGGAACAACAATTACACCGACCAGATCGATACCTTCGGGTTGAGCGATCACCACCAGAGCTGGGCGGTGGACTTCGGGGATTGGGACAACGATGGCGACCTGGACCTGATAGTGGTGAATCATGATCAGGCCATGCAGTTTTTCGAGAACGATGGCACCGGGCATTTTACCGAGATCGCTGATGGCGGCCTGAATATCACGGGCTTCCTTCTGCAGACCCATTTCGAGGATTTCGACAACGATGGTTTTTTGGACATCCTCATCAGTGGCGGCAGTCAGATCCTCCTGCATGGCAACGGTGACGGCACTTTCACCCCCATCACCGATGCATTCCCGGGGGGCAGCACCATGCATGGCTATGCTATCGGCGACCTGAACAACGATGGCTTCATGGACGTCTGGGCCAACTACGGCAGCGGCTATATCACACCGAATCCGGCCACCCCGGACAAGCTTTGGCTCAACAATGGCAACAGCAACCATTGGCTCAACGTTCGCCTCCGCGGCGTGACAAGCAATCGCGACGCCATCGGTGCGCGCGTCACCCTCACAACCGCACTCGGCACGCAGGTCCGCGAGGTACGTTCCGGCGAGAGCTACGGACTTACCAACACCGCCATGTGCCACTTCGGCTTGGGCAGCAACACCACTGTGACGAGCGTGTCTGTGCATTGGCCCAGCGGCCAAGTGGACACGTACAATAACATCGATGCTGATCAGAACATGAACCTTGTGGAAGGCGCCTGCATCGCCCCTGTGGTCACCATCACCAGCAGCACAGGCGGTTTTACCATGTGCCCGGGTGGCGCTCCGATGACACTCATCGCTTCCGGCGGCAGCACGTATAGCTGGGATGGCGGCACCACCCCTGATTCCCTTACTGTGAGCACGCCCGGTTACCACACTGTACTCGTGGATGGTAGCAGCACCTGTCCGGCATTCGCGAGCATCTTCGTAACGGTGACCCCGAACATAGCTCCGATCATCACTGCGGCAGGCCCCACTGATATCTGCTGGAATACGCCCACAACGCTTACATCAAGCGTCGCGAACAGCTATCTCTGGAATACAGGGGACACCACACAGAGCATTGCCCCGACACAGAGCGGGAATTACACAGTGACCGTGGATGGCATCTGTCCGGACGTGACCTCCGACCCACTCGTGATCACCATACTACCCACACCGCTCGCGCCTGTTAGTGCCAATGTGAACATTACTGCGCCCGGCACGGCTGTGCTGACGGCCACTGGTGACCCCATCGTCTGGTATGACGCTTCCATAGCCGGTAACCTGATAGGCTCAGGCAGCCCTTGGACCACGCCATACCTCGCTTCCGCCGCGTCGTTCTGGTGCGCCGTGGCGGCCATTCCATCAGTGGATTCGCTTTACGGCGGAATGGATAGCCCGGGTGCGGACTGGAACAATGAGGGTGAAGCCAGCTTCTATCCCATCTTCGAGTGCTATGCGCCCTTCCAATTGCGCAGCGTGCTGGTGCATGCCACCACGGCCGGCACCCGATCGGTGGGACTGGTGGACCAGGCCACCGGCACCACGCTATTCTTGCAAAATTTCGCACTTCCTGTCGGCGAGTCCCGCATCTATCTGAATTGGAACGTCACGCCTGGAACCTATGGCTTACGCATGTTCGGCAACGACATCGGGATGACCTACAACAACGTCTCCGGCACCTATCCTTATCCGCTCGGCGATGTGGGCGCGATCACCTCCACCACCAATGGAGGCACCGGTGCCACGGCCTACTTCGAGATCTTCTACGATTGGGAGATCTTCGTGACCACCTATAGCTGTGAAGGACCTCGTAGCCAAGTGGACGTCACGATCGGGCCAGTTGGCATCACGGATACACCTGAAGTTGGCCGAGTGAAGCTATATCCCGTGCCCACGCGCAACATGCTCAATGTGGATCTTTCCTCGCTTAAAGGCACTGTGGACATGACCATACGCGACGTCACTGGACGTTCCTTACAGCATTTGCGCGTGTCGGGACAGGGCGTGCGACAAGTGGACACCTCGCGACTTTCACCTGGAGAATACAACCTGCAGATCTCCGGTAAGGATCGCGTGGACGTGCATCGCTTCGTGATCGAGTAAAGGGTGATCTTGCATATGTGAAAGGGGCTGTCTCGAAAGAGGCAGCCCCTTCTTCATGAATGACCGGGCCTATCGAAAAAGAAAAGAGGCCGTCCGCATTTGCGTAACGACCTCTTTGAGCGGGAAACGGGATTCGAACCCGCGACCCTCAGCTTGGGAAGCTGATGCTCTACCAGCTGAGCTACTCCCGCAGAGCGGCTGCGAATGTAGGGCGCGGGCTGTATGCAACTTGAAGGAGGAACCATGGATGTTGTCAAGTCTCGTAAATAGTGAGAGGATCACTGGAGTCGGGTTTCCTTGTTTGGAACTAGCGCCCAAAGCCCTGCTCCGATACGCTCACTTGTGACTTTTTCTTGACCGGATACGCTCGAGCTTCGCGATCTGAGAGTGAGAGGATTGCCCGAGACGGGCTTTCCTTCATGGGTGAGACTTCAGTTATACAGCCCTGCTCGCTTCGCTCACTTGGGGCTTTTTCATGCCCGGATGCACTCAAGCTTCGCTTGGCGATCCGGGCATGAAAAAGCCCCTGCGACATTCGTCACAAGGGCTGGATCACTGGTCGGGGTGAGAGGATTCGAACCTCCGGCCTCTACGTCCCGAACGTAGCACTCTAACCGGGCTGAGCTACACCCCGAAGCTCATTTTCGGGCCGCAAATATAGCCGCCCCTCGCGTTCCTTCACAGCCCCCACTCCCTTGCTGGAACGCACCGTTCCCCGTTCCGTGATCCCAAGAGGCATCGCTGCCGTATCTTCAAGCGTCTACTACTTGAAACCCGATGTCACGCTCCTACAAAATATCACTCATCCTCAAGAGCCGCAACAGCCTTTCGGTCTATCAAGACCCGAATGCGCTGAGCGACGCCGAACTGGAAGAGCAGGTGCGCGCGATGGTACGCCGTATGCGTTCCAACGAAAGCCATGTGATCGCACGCATGGTGATGCGCCAGCCCACTTTCAGCTTGAATTGAGAAAGCCGACAGGCCCCGCGCTTTTCCAGAAAGCCGGATCGATCGGCGCGTCCGTTTATATTCGCGCCATCAAACACTGAATATCATGTCCGAGCACGAGAATGAGGGACACTTCCCCGAAGAGGCCGAACAGAATGAGATCGGAGGCCCCGTGGTGCTCACGTTGATGATCCTGGGCATGATTATTCTGATCATCTGGGCCAGTTGCTAAAGGACCTTCAGATACCCCCTGCGCGGCCGAGATACTCGTCTCGCCGCACCAAGGCATACCAGTTCTCGCTGAGTTCGAGGTAGCCGTGCTCGAAGCAGAACACGTAAACGTTGCCTACTCGGGTGCGATAAATATTGGTGTGGTACATGAAATTGTATCCCCGTTCCACCAACTTGTCGCGGTGCACCTTCACCTTTCCGTCCGGATTCAGCTCGCTCAGGATCCTGCGATTGCGCTTGAGCGTATTCACCACGTTGCGCACGTAGTTGATCGGCGCATTGTTGGTGCGGTAGTGGAAGAGATTGCGACACGCATCGGAGCAGAATTTCTTGTCGGTGCGCCCATGGATCGGTTCACCGCACTCCAAGCAGACCTTCTTTTCGGTGGTGCGTTCGGCCAGCATGAAGCCGAAAGTAAACGATGCGCACGAAAAAAGCCCCCTCCTTGCGGAGAGGGCTTCATTTGGGTCTGGTGCAATGCTACTTCGCGGCTTCGGTGCCGCCCTTCATCTCGGCGTGCTTGGCGAAGCGCTTCTTGAACTTGTCCACGCGGCCGGCGGTGTCGATGAGCATCATCTTGCCGGTGTAATAAGGGTGCGAGGTGCTGCTGATGTCCAGCTTGATCAACGGGTATTCGTTGCCGTCCTCCCATGTCATGGTGTCCTTCGTGTTCGCGCAGCTCTTCCCGAGGAACATGGTCTCATTGCTCATGTCCTTGAAGATGACGAGACGGTAATTGTCCGGATGGATGCCCTGTTTCATGGCTGGTGTGCTGTTTTCGGTCCCTTTCCTTTGAACTATTCGTGGAATGGGGCGGCAAATGTAAGCTGTTCCGGCTGATCCACAAACACCGCCGTTGTGGCACCGACTGGGGCAATGATCCGGTCGACCTTTCGTAATAGGCGCAGCTTCCCATCTTTGCGCGCTTTGAAGATCCTCCGCCCTACCCTACTTCTCCTCCTGTTGGCCACGGTTCTGTTCGGCTGCCGCAAGGACAAGCTCTTCACGGATTCGCCCTCTGCCACGCTCTCGTTCACTGAGGATACCGTCTTCTTCGACACCATCTTCACCACGGTGGGATCTGTGACCAAGCGCTTCTCCGTCCACAACAACAATAGCGAGGGCGTGCATGTGAACATCTCGCTTGAAGGCGGCTCGCCCTCCCCCTATCGGATCAACGTGGACGGCAGTCCGGGGCTGAGTTTCAGTGACGTGGTCATCGCAGGCGGTGACAGCATCTACGTTTTTGTGGAAGCGACGCTCGGGCCTGGTGGCGTGAACACGCCGTTCATTATAGAGGACCACATCCTCTTCAACACCAATGGC
This sequence comes from Flavobacteriales bacterium, assembly GCA_041691695.1. Taxonomy (GTDB): domain Bacteria; phylum Bacteroidota; class Bacteroidia; order Flavobacteriales_F; family PHOS-HE28; genus PHOS-HE28. Next base: position 12,965 of record JBEPUG010000030.1, on the reverse strand, counting down.
AACGACCAGAAGGTGACGTTGCAGGCTTGGGGACAGAACGCGCACTTCTTTCCGGATGCCAGCCATCCCCTGAACCACGTCAACGGCTTCCCCGCTTTCAGTTATATCGCCGGTGGCTATGACCAGAATGGCAACCAGATCTGTGAGACGGTCCACTGGACGAATGACAAGCCTTATGTGATCTCAAATTACGCGGTGGTCGACTCTTGCTGCACGCTCATGATCGACCCCGGCGTGAAGGTCTACTTCCACGGTGGTGGGGGGCTATGGGTCTATCGTGGCGGCCACATCCAAGCGGAAGGCACGGATCAGGACCACATCACTTTCCAAGGAGACAGGAGGGAAGCTGAATTCGCCGACCTGCCCGGACAGTGGGATCGCATCTGGGTGAACGATGGGCCAGCGGACAACACCTTCTTCCACGTGGACATCAAGAACGCGTTGGTCGGCATCCAGCCGCAGAGTTGGATTGGCACGCCGGGCCAGCCCACCAGTGCCAACAAACTGGTGCTGAACAACGTGAGCATCCGCAACTGCTCGGCCGCAGGGATCCTTTCCGAGAATTACCGTATCCAAAGCACCAACCTACTGGTGGAAAATTGCGGACAGTACTGCGTGGCCCTCACCGGCGGCGGCCAATACAACTTCAACTTCAGTACCATCGCGAACTACTGGTCGTATGCTGTGCGGCAGCAGCCGGCGTTCATCCTCACAAACACCTTCACGGACATCAACGGTGCCAACCAAGTGCGGGATGTGGCGACCAGCATCTTCCAGAACGGCATCATCTACGGAAGCAACACGAATGAATTCCAGTTGTCCTTTGATACCCAGCTCTCACCGGACTACCATTTCAACAACTACCTCTTCAAGACGGATCAGGCAACTGACGATGTCTCGCACTTCGATCAGCCCACGATCTACAGGAATCAAGAACCCGGATTCCTGGATGCGAACAATGGTGACTTCCACTTACCACTATATGCTTCCCCCCCGCAAGTTTTTGCCGTTGGGAAGGGCATCTTTACTACGGGAGATGCTGTGTCCAATTTCGATCTGGATGCTATCTTCCGATCCAGCCCGGACCTAGGTTGCTACGAGGCCGTTCAGCCTTAGCCGAAGTGTATTAGAAACCCCAGCGTATCCACCTTATCCGCATAGTCGCCGGGGCCGGGGAACTGGCCTTCACCAAAGGGCAGCTGGCCGTGGCCGACGACACACTGCAGCCGTTGGTCCTCTTCCTTGAATCTCGCATCAACCGTTGCTCGATAATCATAGCGCTCATAGTAAAGTGAAGCGACCGGGCTGCTAAGTGCGTTGTCCTCCTTCAAGATCAGAAAGCCGTTCTCGATGATCGGTACGCGGTCCAGCAACCACACCGCCTTGTTGTAGTCGTAATTGTTCGCGTACTTGTTGTGGTTGATGATCTCCTTCCACGGAAAGAGCGCACGGAACAGGCGGTCGAGGTCGTAGTCTTGCGGGATGAAGAGTTTGCCCACGTTGCGGCAGCCGAGGCCGAAGTAGCGGAACACATCTTCTCCGAGCGCGGTCAGTTCTGCATCGGTCTCTGTGCCGTCGAGCACGGCCACACTGGTGCGGCTCTTGCGCACGATGCGCGGCAACTGACCGAAGTAATGCTCGAAATAGCGAGCGGTATTGTCGCTGCCGGTGGCGATCACGGCGTCCACCTTGCCCAATTTTCCTGAGGTCAATATCACTTGTGCCGCTAGGTCCGGAGCGAAGCGCGCCAGCAGTTCCAGAAGTGCCGGGGTGAGGCCCGCATCGTCGGAGGCGGTCTTCACTGTGGCGCGGTTCCCGCTGAGAAGTACGCACATCAGGTCGTGGACACCGACGAAGGGAATGTTGCCGGCCATGATGATGCCTACCGTATGCGGTTCGTGCGCACATTCCAACTGCGGATAGCCCGCGAGCCAATCCGTGATCGCATCAACCTCCAACATGCGCGAGATCCCCAGCGCGGCATGGCGGACATTCTCCTCCGTGTACCAGCCATTCTTCGCACGCGCCGATCGGATCGCTGTGTCAAAGGCAAGGAATTCCGCCTCGGTGAGACCACAGGAATGGCCGGGCCATAAAGCGTCTTTTGCAAAGAGCCGCAGCGCATTCCCCAATTGTATGAACGCTGCCGTGCGCGCTTTCAGTAGAGGAGTTGTTGTAACGGAGGAAGAGGGCGTGCTCACAGGGTTTACTTTTGGGGCGCCTAAGCCAATGACCATTCGCAGATGCGAAGCGGCGGATGCAGGCGCGAATTTACCGATAGGATATGGCCATCATCATCACGGAGGAATGCATCAACTGCGGTGCGTGTGAACCGGAGTGCCCGAACAATGCCATCTATGAAGGCGGCGCCGAATGGAAGCTCAGCGACGGAACCGCCCTGCACGGCCAACAGACACTGCCCACCGGAAACAGCTATGACGCGGACGCGAACAACCCTCCGGTGGCCATGGATATCTACTTCATCGTTCCGGACAAGTGCACCGAATGCACCGGTTTTCACGATGAGCCTCAATGCGCCGCCGTGTGCCCTGTGGATTGCTGCGTGGACGATCCCGACCATCGCGAGACCAAGGAGGAACTTCTGGCGAAGAAGGAATTCATGCACCTCTAGGGGCGCAGTTCCTTTCAACACCCACTTAGGGATAGTTCAGCAACTCCTTCGGTGATCCAACGCCTTTGTTGGCAGACCTTTCGGCCATGGCCAAGGCCAAGGTGACGATCGGTCGGTTGGAATACATCGCATTGCCCAAACTGGGCGTGGTGCGCGTGCAGGCCAAGATCGATACCGGGGCCTTCCGGAGCGCCTTGCATTACCAAAAGATCGCGTTCCGCACTGTCGATGACCATGAAGAACTGGTGGTCACCTTCGCCATGGGCCGAAAGCGGACGAAGGTGATCTTCAAGCGTTTCAGCCGCGTGGTGGTGAAGACCAGCACGGGCCAGCGCACGGAGCGCTATTTGATCACCACATCGGTGAAGCTGAATGGGCACACGGTGCCGACGCAATTCAGTCTGTTCGACCGCAGCGACATGAAGCACCAGGTACTGCTAGGTCGCAAGTTCCTCCATAGCAGATTCGTGGTCGACGTGGCGCGGAAGAACACTAGAGGATAGTCGCAACAAGGATGGATCTGTTCAACCTTAAACAGGTATTGCATGCGCAGTGTATTGCGCTCCTTGCCGAGCGGATCAAGTATGCGGAGGCGGGCGTGGCGGAGGCCATGGAGGCTGGAAGAAGTGATACCAAGAGCAGCGCAGGTGATAAGCATGAGACCGGGCGGGCCATGGCGCAGTTGGAATTGGAAAAGCAACAGGCTGCCCTCGGCCATCTGCTAATATTGGTTCGCGCATTCCGTGGCATTGACCCTGATCGACGACACTTCCATATCGAAAGGGGCGCGCTGATCCAGATGGAGCAAGGTCTTTTCTATGTGGTGGTAGCCTTAGGGAAGGTCCAAGTGAAAGACCATGATGTGATGGTCATATCTCCCGAGTCGCCACTGCTGGCCGCACTTGTGCCAATGAACGTAGGGGAGCTGCGTGAATTCAAGGGGACGAGCTACCGGTTGATCGATATCGCGTGAGAAACGATTGGGCGGTGGGAATACCTCACGACGCTTGTGAAACTGAATGGCCACACTGTGACTTTGTGATTCAGCCTGTCCCGCGGCAGCAACATGAAACTTCAGGTACTTTTAGCTGGCACTTTCCTCCACAGCGATCCGTGGCGGACGTGGGGAGAAAGAATGTCCTCGTTCCCCACAAAGCTTCGATCAACAGAAACAGGGTCTCCATGAACAGACCGTTCCGCTTCCTGATCCTTACTGCCGCCTTCACCATTGGGCCGATGATTCGGGCACAGCCACAGGCGAATGGCCGTGAAATGGGCTTTGCTGTATCGAACGCGCAGGACGGCGACTTCGCGGCAGCTTTGTCAAAGGCACAAGCAGCGTGCATGTCGGTGATACAGATCTCGGTCAGTTGGAGCGAATTGCATCCCGATACGTCAACGTGGAGCCCGACGATCCTGGAGCAGTTGGACCTGATGAACAGCTACTTCTCCGCGATAGGACTCAAGATCGAACTGCAATTACGCCCCACCAATACCGTGGTCGAGGAGATCCCTGCAGAATTGGAGGGGCTACCTTATGATGATCCGTTAGTGGTGCACGCCATCCTGGTGACACTGGATACCGTTTTTGCGCATCTTACCGAGGTGAACATCGCGGCGCTGAACATCGGGAACGAAAGCGACGCCCTTTGGGGAACCGATACTGCACGGTATACGGGCTTTGGCAACCTCCTCACCGCCGTGATCCCCCATGCCAAGGTACTTTATCAGGCTCTGCACAGCGGGGATACGTTGAGCGTCGGCACAACCTTCACTTGGGGCGGGTTGACAGACCCCATAAAAGCATCGCTCTGCCAGCTCACCGAGGTTTCTTGCGACCATATTTCCGCCACTTACTATGGCATCCAGAATGATTTCACGGTGAAGCCTCCTGCCGAAGTGATCACCGATCTGGAGCTGCTGACGACCATGCAATCGGGGACAAAGCCCATCCGGCTGGCGGAGATCGGTTACCCAACAAGCAGCACCTGTGCCAGCAGCGAGGACCTGCAAAGAGAGTTCGTACAAGACGCATTCGCAGCGTGGGATCAGCATATGGACCGAATCCATTACTATGGTTGGTTCCTCACTACCGACTGGGACAATGCCACCGTGGATACGCTCGGGGTATATTACGGTATCACATCACCCATCTTTCTGGAGTACCTCCGCACTCTTGGCCTTCGCACTTGGCCGGGCAGCGGCACGGATAAACAAGCCTACCAGACGCTGCTCTGCGAATTGCAGGCCCGCGGCTTCTGCACGACCACGTGCACGAACGGCATCGCGGAGCAAACTTCGCAGAAGAAAGTCGAATTGATGCCGAATCCCGCAGTGGACCTGATCGCCATCACCGGAACGAAGCTCCGAACCGGAGATCCTGTGCGGTTCATCTCTATGACAGGCCAGAACCGTGCAGTGCTACCTTTCGCCGAAGAGATGGACATTTCATCCTTGCCTTCCGGGACCTATGCTGTAATGATGCTTGGATATCCTCCTTCACGGTTGGTCGTGGTGAAACAGGAATAGGCTGACGTGGGCCACGGGCTATACACTTCGCTCCACGAAGGCGATGATCTCCCCGGCGATGTCCTTGCCGGTAGCCTGTTCGATGCCTTCGAGTCCGGGCGAAGCATTCACCTCAAGGATCAGTGGACCGCGATCGCTTTGTAGCATGTCCACCCCGGCCACATGCAGGCCCAACGCCTTGGCAGCATGGATGGCCATTCGCTGCTCCTCTTCGGAGAGCTCGATCAATTCGGCCTTTCCGCCACGATGGAGGTTGCTGCGAAACTCGCCCTCTTTCCCTACCCGCTTCATGGCACCCACGATAGTGCCGCCCACCACGAAGGCACGAATGTCCTCACCCTTCGCTTCCCTGATGAATTCCTGAACGATCACCCGGGCCTTGAGGCTATTGAACGCCTCGATGACCGCTATAGCGGCCTTGCGCGATTCCGCCAATACGACTCCTATCCCCTGCGTGCCTTCGAGCAGCTTGATGATGCACGGCGCACCGCCCACGCGGTCCACAGCGCCTGCCACATCCTTACTATAGTTGGTGAAAACCGTGCGGGGCATGTCCACACCTGCACGGCTGAGAATCTGAAGGCTCCTAAGTTTGTCCCTGCTGCGCACCAAAGCCTGACTCTCAACGGTGGAGAACACTTTCATGGACTCGAACTGCCGCACTACAGAGGTCCCATAGAAAGTGACGCTGGCGCCTATGCGCGGAATGATGGCATCAACATGCTCCAACGGAGTACCATTGTAAACCACATGAGGGTCCTTTCGGGCGATCACCAGGTCGCATTTCACGTGATCCACCACGGAAACAACATGGCCTTTTGCCCGTCCGGCCTCTACAAGACGGCGGGTGGAATAGAGCTTTGAGCCGCGGGAAAGGACAACGATTTTCATATACCGGAAAAATGGGGCGTAAAGCTAACCGACACCATGGTGGTGATAACTGCGGGACATCCTTTGCAAAGGTTAACTGCGAGCGATCGTTGCATGAACTATTTTCGCCCAACTAATCCACCGACCGTGGCAAGGATAATTGACGCCAGCACTCCGCTGGGAAATCTATTGACGAAAGAGCAAAAGCTCTTTTTCGCCAAAAATGGTATGATCCATTTCCCGGGATTCATCGGCCGAGAGGCCGTTGCTGAGATATGGCGTGCCATGGAAGAGGTCCAATCCGAATGGATCAGTACCAACCGCGAAAAGGTCAATGGCGTCCCCATCAAGTATGGGAACGACGTGGATGGCAAGCGCATCGTTCAGCGATTCGCCTTCGCCAACCAACAACACCCGGTATTGGCCGAATTCCTCAAGGATCCGCGCTTTTACACCCTGCTGGATTTCGTGGGGCCTCAGGCGCGCCTAGGGATCAACGAAAAGGATGGACTCGTAGTGAATCACTATGTGAACACCGACGCGAGCAAGTTCACGCAGATGGGCTGGCATACGGATAGCGTGCGGGACATCTTCCTTGGGAAGAAGATCCTGCCCATGCTCAACGTGGGTATCCACTTGGATGACCAGGACCCACGCAACGGCGGACTGCGCCTGCTCCCCGGCACCCACGAGCAAAATCTTTGGAACATGTTGTTCCGGAAGAAGAACTTCTTGGACAACGAGCCTGATGCGCGCGAGGTGGCCTTCGATATACATGCTGGAGACCTTACCGTGCATGATGGTCGCTGCTGGCACCGTGTGGAAAAGAGCGTGCTCACCGGAGAGGGGAGTCGGCGCCGCGTGATGTACATCCCTATCATCGCCGGTAAGTACACACCGAAATCTGAGAAGAGCCCAACACCCTTCTACCATCGGTTCCATCATTTAGTGAAGTAAGGTCCCACCTGTAGCAAGGCGGATGTTTTTTCGAATGAACGGCTGGTGCATTCGTCCTTGAAGCTATGTCCAATACCATCTCATGACCGAAGACCGCGGATATGCATTGATCACCGGGGCCAGCCAAGGATTAGGTGAGGCGATCACGTTGGAACTGGCGCGGCTTGGATTTGGGGTGCTACTCGTGGCGCGTTCCGAAGAGGCTTTGAAGAAGGTGGGCGAACAGGCCGGGTTATTGAATGGAGGCAAGTCCCAGGTCCTTGCGGCGGACCTCTTCGCTCCGGATGCGGTCGATCGCATTGTTGACTGGGTCCACTCCTTAGGACTTCCGTTGACCTGCCTTGTGAACAATGCCGGGCAAGGGCTCTGGGGCCTTTTCGACGTGTTGCCTTTGCAGGACCAGCGTCGGATGATGCGGCTGAACATGGATATTCCGGTGGACCTCACCTATCGCCTCCTTCCGGAACTGAAGAAGGCGAAGCGCGCGTATGTGCTGAATATCTCCAGTATGACGGCCTACTCCGCGATGGCCACCTTTGCCATCTACTGTGCCACCAAGTCCTTTCTATTGCTTTGGTCGAGGTCCCTACGGATCGAGTTGGAAAAGACAACCGTATCCGTCACCGCCATCTGCCCGGGCAGCATCATCACCGGTTTCACTAAGCGCGCAGGCATGATGGCGATGGACGACCTCGCCCGGAAATTCGGCAGCGGCCCGGAACCCGTAGCCAAGACCGCCGTTGCGGCCATGTTGAGAGGCAAGGCCCAAGTTGTGCCCGGTCTCTTGAACAGTATAACCGCAAGGGTGCAAGGCTGGCTACCGGACGCGGTGAACGAGCGCCTCGCTAGCAACATCTACCTCAAGCGGCTCCCGCTGAAGTAGCAAAGCCAAGCCATCGCATCACTAAGGCCGCGCCTTGCCAGGCCAGCCATGCCGCAGGTATCGCCGCGAGTACGTCCACTGTCCAGTGCACATGCTGAATGAGCACCAAAAGACCGATCGCCGCCGTGGCCAACGCAGCGATCCGTCTTATCAGCCAACGTTCAGCCAACAGCGCCATGATCATAAGCGTGGCGGTATGGCCGGAGAAGAACAGGTCCTTTAAAAAGGGCGTTCCGCCGGGATAGAAGCCTTGTGTGAAGGGATCGATGAGCGGGATGATGTCCGGCGGCGGCTCGAACGTTAGAAGCGACATGGCCAGCATCCGCAGGACCAACATCAGGATATATGCATATAGGCCCTGAAGGACGCGCAATGGGCGTTTCGCAATGCTTGCCAAGACCAATACCAAGGTGCCATAGAGTACTGTAAACGTGACGGTCGAAAGATCCAACGGACCCCAATGGGAAAGCAGCGGGTCTTCGGGGATGCTTCCAGGTCTAGCAGCGATCCACGCGAAGAAATGTGGCAATGTGATGGCCACCGCCACCCCGATCATGGAACCTACAAGCGATGCCCGGCGAAAAGCCGGTTCTGCCCAAGCCTGTCGCCATGTCTGCTGGTGGTACGGTATATCTACTGGCATGGCGGCCGAAAGTAGCTGAAGCGCGATCGCATCAACAGACGGCGCCATGGCTAATTTGCCCCCGTGAACGCGATCGAAAAGAAAGAACCTTGGGCCATTATGCGGCAACAGCCTCTGCTGTGGCTAACGCTGATCGCCTTGATACCGCGATTGCTGGCGGCCTTTTTTTCCGGTGGTTACTTCGCGCAGGACGACCATTTTCTCGTGATCGAAGCAGCTCAAAGCTGGGTGGACGGTTTTGACTACAACAACTGGCTGCCTTGGAATCAAGGGGCGAATCCCATTCCCACCGGGCACATGATGCTTTACCCGGGCTTCCATTACCTTCTATTCAAACTATGCAGTTGGCTGGGACTCAACGATCCCTCATGGAAGATGGTAGTTGTGCGACTTTTACACGCGGCCTGGAGCCTCATCGTGGTGCGCGTCGGTTACCGCATTGCGCTGAAGATCTCTTCCCCCGCTGTGGCGTGGCGTTGCGGACTTTTCCTTGCGCTCTTCTTCTTCATGCCGTTCGTCTCGGTGCGCAACTTGGTGGAAGTAGTGAGCATTCCCCCTTTGATGCTTTCCGCATGGCGCCTGATCCGAAAAGAGACAACGGAATTGACAGTGAAGGACCTTCTAGTTGCCGGCATGTTCACCGGGCTGGCAGTGGACCTCCGCTTCCAGACCATCTTTTTTGCCTGCGGTGCGGGGCTGGCCTTCTTGATCATGAAGGACCTGCGCAAAGCCCTTTGGTTCGGTCTCGGAGTGTTGATCCCGATCCTGCTGGTGCAAGGCGGCATAGACATGTTCATATGGCACCGTCCCTTCGCGGAGATGACCGAATATGTGCGCTACAACCTGGCCAACTCCACCACATACTTCAACCAGCCGTGGTATAACTACCTGTTGGTCCTGCTGGGCGTGTTCATTCCTCCATTCTCCATCGTGGTGCTCTTCGGATTCTTCAAACGCGTCAATCCTTTGTTGCTCTGGCTTCCGGCTTTCAGCTTCCTCTTTTTTCATTCGCTCTTCCCGAATAAGCAGGAGCGCTTCATCCTCACCATCGTTCCACTGATCTTCATCCTCGGCTACACGGCTTGGGAGCAATTCCGGCAAGGCAGCATGTGGTGGCAACGAAGGGAACGGCTTTGGCACGGCCTACTCATGTGGACCTGGGGCCTCAACATCCTGCTGCTCATTCCGCTGTGTTTCAGTTATAGCAAACGCGAACGGGTAGAGGCGATGCTGATGCTGCGGGACAAGGATGTCCATGGGTTCATCATCGAGGATACCGCCGAACATGATCCACCGATGCTGCCCTTGTTCTATCTCGGTCAATGGCATGTAAGCCAGCAGTTCCTCACCGATCCTGCTACGAACATCGCGGCCTTGGAGGATCAGCCCGATCCGGAACATCGTCCGAACGTGGTCCTCTTCATCGGTGCGGAAGAACTTGAAGCGCGGGTGCAGCGCGTATCACATGCCTTGGGACCGCTGCAATTCGTCGGGCGTGCAGAACCCGGCTTGTTGGATAAAGTGGTCCATTGGCTGAATCCGATCAATCGCAACGTGATCATCAGCATCTACGCGATTGGTGGCCCGCTCAAAGAGCGAACTTCCGAAGTAGCCTCTTCAAGCAGATAGATCCACGGCCATTTCCATGCCCTTCCAACACCTCGACCCTTCCGTACTACTCACTGCCAATGGCTGGGTACAGTTGCTTACGCTTACCGGCTTGGAGATCGTGCTGGGGATCGACAACATCGTCATGATCAGCATACTCAGCGGTGAACTCCCACCCGAGCGGCAACGGAGCGCCCGCCGGTTAGGTCTGGGCTTCGCCTTGATCACAAGGATCCTGTTGCTCTTGACCCTGAGTTGGATCATGCGCTTGGTGGAACCGCTCTTCCATATCGGCCCCATGGAGATCACCGGCAAGGACCTGGTCTTGATCCTCGGTGGTCTCTTCCTGATCTGGAAGGCTTCCAAAGAGATCTATGGTACGGTGGAGTTGACACACGAAAACGAAGGTCAGCGGCGTGTGGCTTCCTCGTTGGTGATGGTCGTATTCCAGATCGTGATGCTGGACATCGTCTTCTCCCTGGACTCGGTGATCACCGCCGTCGGAATGAGCAACGATCTGATAATCATGGTATCGGCCGTGGTGATCGCTGTGATCATCATGCTGGTCGCGGCGGAAGCGATCAGCGATTTCGTGAACAAGCACGCCACGGTGAAGGTGCTGGCCTTGGCTTTTCTTGCTGTGGTGGGTGTCTCCCTTCTATTGGACGGCCTCGGCCTCCACATCGACAAGAACTACATCTATGTGGCAATGGGCTTCTGCGTGCTTGTGGAGGTGTTGAACCTGCGGATGCGCGCGAATGCGTCCCGGTCCGACAAAAAGGAGTAGCAGATCAAGGAAGCGTACCGGTCCGCTGGCCCGTGGGAACAGATCCCACATTGAGCAGCATGGCATCGCGGTCGTTATTCATACCGGTATACTTCACCACCCCGTCCAGGTTGATGTCCTCCTGAAGATACCCAGTGTACGTGCCCGTCGGGTCGACCCCGCCGATCAGGAAGAGTATCGGGTCCCTGTCATTCTGTGCCCCCGTATAGCGCACCACATTGTCCATGTTCACATCCCCTGACCACATGCAACGAACTCCGCCAACACCCTTTGTAGCATTATTTCCGCCAAGGAGAGCCGTGGATCCATTGGAGAGGTCCAGCAAAGAGGCACTTCCCGAAACCTGCTGTGCTATGGCGGTCATGATCCCTAGATGGTTGCGATGACGCACGGCAACGTAATACTGGTCAACTGGCTGCCCTAAGAAAGCCACGTCACTGGTTCCATCGATATCCACAACAGTACCATTGCGCCGAAGCAACGCCGCGCGCGATGCGAGAACGTTGGAGTCATCAATCTTGTCGCGCAATTCAACCACCACCCAATCCACAACCTCATTGGCACCGGTGACATTGAGGACACCTTGAGTGGTGGACTCCCCACCCCCCCCACCGACATGGGTATAACCCAGAGCGGTATACGGCTCAGCCAAAGGCACTAGCCCGTTGTCGTTCAACGCACCGCTCATCATTCCCACCCCTGCGACAAAGGGGCCTTGCAGCATGGCTTTGAGGCGTACGTGCAATGATGTGGCTGATACCGCATTCGGATCATAACCGTCCAAGGCGGTGGTGGTATTCGCAGGATCCAACCAATCGCGCATGCGCGTACTGGAGTTTGTACCGTTCCAATTCCCGCTGAATTTGGCAGAGACCGTGGGCTCAGTAGTGGCGGTAGCACAGGTCTGGTCTCCGTCGATGATGTGGCCGACCACTCGCTTATTCTGGTCGAAAAGAGGCGCACCGCTGGCCTCTGACTCCAAGATACCGCTGGTCCATAGGTTTTGCCAGCTTGGCGTGTTCGTGCCTGCGGAAGTGGCGCTGGTGGCCGTTGAATTATACAAGGCGATCTTCTTCACACAGGCCAAGGGGTTATAGATGGAGGCTCCACTTTGCGGCGCCGTTCCACTATGGTCCCATCCTGCATAGTAGACATTATAATTCGCTGGTGGAACATCATTGAGTTCCATCAGGTCGAAATCCCCCTCATAGGTGCCCGCCTTGTGCATGGCACCGGTAAGTGTCTGATAGGTTTCTCCGCTATCACTAGTGCAGCTGAGGCTTTCGTAGTTGAAGTAGAACACCCAGTCAGTCTCATTGGGCTGGTAGCAATGGTGGGCGATAAGCACATAGGGGGTACCGTCTTGTGCGGTGTTGTTCAACAAAGTACCGTTGCATCCATCGCCGCTGGGCCGCATGAACCAGACCACCGAACGGTTCTGATCCTGCCAATCCGCTCCGGCGGGACAGACCACATTGGTCTGGCAAGGAGCACATTGCCAGCCCGGATGCAGGCTACGTTGGCCATCGCTCTGGTGGTCGAAGATGTTGAGCCATGCGTGCGTAACGCTGGCCACATGCAGATGTGCTCGGCCGGCGCCTGGCGGTTCTTGGTACTCGATGGTCATTGCATCACCGGGGACCAACGCCGTCGCCAATCCCCCGGCGAGTTGCTCATTCTCATGCGTGAAGGCGCCAAGGAATGTGGTGCGCGCCTGATCATAGACGAATACTTTGCCGCCCAAGGGAAGATTGAACACATCGAATTGTATACTCAGCATGGCAGCTCCGGGGCTGACCACGCTATACCGACATACCCGTCCGCCATCCGGTGTGTTCTCCCAAAGACCGTATGCTAGGATATTCACCGGCACCATGCGTTGCTCGCCAAAACGGAAGCCGCCAAGAGTATCGGTAGTCACTAATGCAGTATCGTCACTATGAACGATTGTGTCCAAAGTAATGGCAGGGGGTAAAGCGAAATGGCTTGGAGGCGCACCCCAACCCGTAGGAGCACCACCATGGGATAATTGGGCTTGTGCGTTCAGTGCAAGCAC
>JBEPUG010000029.1:0-25644 GCA_041691695.1 Flavobacteriales bacterium | reverse complement strand
AAAGAAGACGCAGCTGTTATTTAAATACACATATAACCCCCAAGCCGACGTGATGTGGGAGCGACGGGTCTGGCGCGAGATCGATCTGAAGGAGAAGATCAATCTACCGTTGTATTACCCGATCGAACCGATCAACGACCGCAAAAGCTTATTCGACGTGATCAAACAGGGCGTTCTTGAGGACGGATCGATCACCGCTTACAACCCTGGTCCAGTCGGTCAGGATGATGAGTTCAAGGTGCCGTTTACCCCTGCAGAAGTCAAGGGTCTGCTGAGCAAGATCGATACCTTGCAGCGAGAGAACATCTTTACCAATCAGATGGAGACGGTGATCGATACCACACAGATCAAGTCCGAGAATATCAAGCGTTATCTTTTGAAGGAGGATTGGATCTTCGATCGGCAGCGTTCGGTGATGGACATCCGGATCATCGGCATCTGCCCGATGGAGGAGGTTATCGGCGATGACGGTGCTGTACGCGGGTATCACCCGCTGTTTTGGCTGTACTTCCCGGAGTTGCGCTATGTGCTTGTAAATTGGGACGTGTTCAACCGGGAAAATGATGCGGAACGCCGCTCTTTCGACCATGTTTTCTGGACACGCGAATTCAACAGCACTATCACCAAGGTGAGCAACGTCTACGACAGGAACATCTCGGAATACAAGACTGGCATGGACGCCTTGCTGCAAAGCGAAGACATCAAGGCCGATATCTTCAACTTCGAACACGATCTCTGGAACTTCTGACGGAGGACATTACGTGAATGCATGAAAGGCCCTGCGCAAGCGGGGCCTTTTGCTTGTTGGGCCATGCGATCAGAGGAGGATCCCCTTGGCATATCGCTCATCGAAGGAAGGGAGTACCTTTGCGGCCCGAAAATGATCAGTGTCAACAGTCTCCTACTACACTTCGGCGAGCGACCGATGTTCGACAACGTCTCGTTCTTCATCGGAAGTGACGACCGCATCGGCCTCGTAGGCCGCAATGGTGCGGGCAAAAGCACCTTGCTGAAGATCCTTGCCGGGGAGCAGCCCTTCGATAAAGGCAACATCGGGCGGCCGAAGGAACTCACTATGGGCTATCTGCCTCAGCAGATGGACCACGATCTGGATCTCAGCCCTTGGCAGGTGGCGGAGAAGGCCTTCGCGGAAGCGCAGGCGCTCAATGCGTCCATCGACCGGATCACCACGGACCTGGAGAAGGCGACCACGGACGATGAGGCCATGGAATTGGCCACGCTGTTGGCCCACGCGCATGAGCGGCTGAACACACTGGGCGTGACCGACCATGATATGCGCATCGAGCGCATGCTGAAGGGCATCGGTTTCGTGGAGCAGGATATGCACCGGAGTATGAAGGAGCTCAGCGGAGGCTGGCGCATGCGGGCGGAACTGGCGCGCATCCTCTTGATGCAACCGGATCTGCTGCTACTGGACGAGCCCACGAACCACTTGGATCTTCCCGCCATCCAATGGTTGGAGGACCTGTTGCGGAGCTATCCGGCGGCGCTGGTACTCATCTCGCACGATAAGACCTTCTTGGACAAGCTGACCAAGCGCACATTGGAGGTGACCGGTGGTGAGATCATCGATCGCAAAGTGCCTTGGAGCCAATATGTGGAACTGCGCAAGCTGGAACGCGAGCAGCAGGCATCCGCTGCGAAGGAACAGCAGCGCTACATTAAGGAGACCGAGGCATTGATCAACAAGTTCCGCGCGAAGGCCAGTAAGGCCGCGTTCGCGCAGAACCTCATCAACAGGCTGGACAAGTTGGACCGGATCGAGGTGGAAGACGAGGATCTGCGGAAGATGCTGGTGAAGTTCCCTCCTGCGCCAACCAGTGGCAAGATCGTGTGCGAGGTCAAGAATGTGAAGAAGGCTTATGGCGAGAAGAGGATCTTCAGCGGTGCCGAACTCACCATCGCCAAAGGGGAGCACTTGGCGTTGGTCGGTGCCAACGGCACTGGCAAGAGCACGCTGGTGCGCATGATCATGAAGGAGGAGCCCTTTGATGGCGAGATACGCTTGGGGCATAATGTGATCGTTGGCTACTACGCACAGGACATGCCCGAGCGCATGGCGCCGCAACGCACTGTGATCGAGACCGCGGAGGATGCGGCCAGTGAGGAGAACCGCACCCGGGTGCGCGCCATGCTCGGCGCCTTCATGTTCAGCGGGGAAGATGTGGACAAGAAGGTGAAAGTCCTCAGCGGTGGGGAACGCGCCCGGTTGGCACTGTGCTGCATGTTGCTGAAGCCTCTGAACTTCCTCCTACTCGACGAACCGACGCACCACTTGGATATCCAGAGTAAGGACGTGCTGAAGGAAGCGTTGAAGAACTACGACGGTACCTTCCTGCTCGTAAGCCACGACCGGGATTTCCTGACAGGCCTCACCACGCGCCTACTGGAGTTGGACGACCTGCGGATCCGCGACCAGCACATGGATATCCTGGAGTTGATCGAGAAACGAAAGGCCTTGCAAGGTGCGGACATCGGTAAGTCGTCGGCGCGCGTGAAGGAGGAAAAGAGACCGAAGGGCAACGATCACAAGGACAAGCACGATAAGGACAAGGAACTCCGCAAGGCGCGCAACAACGTGGAGAACTTGGAGAAGAAGCTGGCCAAGCTGGAGCAGGAAGAGAAGGATCTGCAAGCGAAGGTGATGAAGGGCGGCACTCCTTCGGTGGAGGTGCAAGCAGGTTATGAAAAGCTTGGGGACCTAGCGAAACGCATTGCGGTGGTGATGGAGGAGTGGGAGGCCGCATCCGCGCAACTGGAAGAGTTGGGAGAGGAAGCCTCTGCTTGATCGCGTTTCTCCGCTGAGGCCCAATTACGATCGGAAGGAACGGCCCGTATACGGAATTCGGCTATATTTGCGCCCCTATTGCGGGGTGGAGCAGATGGTAGCTCGTCGGGCTCATAACCCGAAGGCCGTAGGTTCGAGTCCTACCCCCGCTACCAAGAAGCCTGGCAAGAACGCCGGGCTTCTTTTTTCCAAGACCTTCGCACATAACCACCAGCATGGCCCATCGCGCGGGATACGTCAACATCATTGGAAGGCCGAATGTGGGGAAGAGCACCCTCCTCAATGCCTTGCTGGGCGAGAAGCTGGTGATCGTGAACGCCAAGGCCCAGACCACGCGCCACCGCATCTTGGGCATCCTGAATGGGGAAGACCACCAGCTGATCCTATCCGATACGCCCGGCATCCTGGAGCCCGCATACAAGCTGCAGGAAAGCATGATGCATGCTGTGGACGAGGCCCTGCGCGATGCGGATGTCCTACTGGTGATGGTGGAACTGGGGGAAACCCCTGAGAAGTCCGAGGAACTTCTACGACGGGCCCGCCGCTTCACCGGCGAGATGATGGTGCTGATCAACAAGGTGGACCTAGGGGATGAGGAGAAGCTGAATGCCGCCTTCGAGAGTTGGCAGGCCGCTTTCCCTGATGCTGTAGTGCTGCCTATTTCTGCACTTCACGGCCTCCATGTGAAGGAGCTGCGAGCGAAGCTCATCGACCTGTTGCCCGAGCATCCGGCCTATTTCCCGAAGGACGAGATGAGCGATCGGGACATGCGCTTCTTCATCAGTGAGATCATCCGAGAGAAGATATTGGGCCTTTACAAGCAGGAGATCCCCTACAGCGCGCAGGTAGTGGTGAACAGCTATGAGGAAAGCCCAGAGATTGTGAAGGTCCAAGCCGATGTGATCGTGATGCGGGAAAGCCAGAAGGGGATCATCATCGGGCGCGGTGGCGGTGCACTGCGTCAACTGGGAACAGAAGCACGCAAGGCCATCGAAAAATTCGTATCCAATAAGGTCTTCCTCGACCTCAAGGTGAAGGTGGATGAGGATTGGCGCGGAGATGATCGAAAACTTCGCCGATACGGATATTGAAAACCGCCGGTCCAAGGCAAACTTGAAAATGGTAAACATCGTCGCCATCGTGGGACGCCCGAACGTGGGCAAGAGCACGCTCTTCAACCGACTGGTCGAAAGCCGGATCGCCATCACTGATCCCACGGCAGGGACCACGCGGGACCGCCACTATGGCGAGGCCCAATGGAACGGGAAGCACTTCACGGTGATCGATACCGGTGGGTATGTCCAAGGCAGCGAGGATGTGTTCGAGGCGGAGATCAGCAAGCAGGTCACCCTTGCCATCGATGAGGCGGACAGCATTCTCTTCTTGGTGGACACTCAGCAAGGCATCACGGGAATGGACCAGTCCGTGGCCGATATGCTACGCCGTGCGGAAAAGCCGGTATTCCTGGTCGCCAACAAGGTGGATAGCAACGACAAGGAGGTGTACGCTGCGGAATTCTATGGATTGGGCCTTGGTGAGGTCTACAGCATCAGTGCGCAGAGCGGTGCGGGTACCGGTGATCTGCTGGACGATGTGGTCAAAGGCTTCGCAAAACCCACGGAAGAGATCCCCGACGACCGGCCGAAGATCGCCATCGTGGGAAAGCCCAATGTGGGCAAGTCCTCCTTGGTGAACACGTTGCTGGGTGTAGAGCGCAACATCGTCACCCCCGTTGCAGGCACCACGCGCGACAACATCAATACACGTTTCACCGGCTTCGGCTTCGATGTTACGCTGCTCGATACTGCAGGTATCCGCCGCAAGAGCAAGGTGGACGAGGATATCGAGTTCTACAGCGTGCTGCGCAGTGTGCGCGCTATCGAGGAAAGTGACGTGTGCCTTATGCTGATCGATGCAACTGACGGCGTGAACCACCAGGACCTGCACATCTTCTCCATGATCGAGAAGGGCGGCAAGGGCGTGGTGGTGGTGGTGAACAAATGGGACCTTGTCGAGAAGGATACCATGACCACCAAGACCTACGAAGCGGAGATCCGACGCAAACTATCGCCTTTCACGGACCTGCCGATCGTGTTCACTTCGGTGACAGAGAAACAGCGGATCCACAAGGCGCTGGAACTGGCCATGGAGGTCTACGCGAGGCGTGCCAAGCGCATACCTACGCGCAAGCTCAACGATGTGATGCTGCCGGAGATCGAGCGGCTTCCACCACCAATGTTCAAGGCCAAGACCGTGCGGATCAAGTATGTGACCCAATTGCCTGGCGTCGTTCCCGCCTTTGCTTTTTTCTGCAACCTGCCGCAGTATGTGAAGGAGAGCTACACTCGCTTTCTGGAGAATAAGCTGCGCGAACACTTCGACTTTACCGGCGTACCGATAAGGGTGTTCTTCCGGAAGAAATAGGAGGCATCAGCCTAGTTGCGGAAGAATGAGATCCACGACCTTTTTCGTGGCTCCGGTCCGTTGCTGAACGTACCGTTTTGCCATGGCTGTCGCATGTTCCAGAGCTGCTCTGTCGCTGAGCAATGTCCTCAATGTCGTGGCCAATTCCCTTTCGTTATTCACGCAGGTCCCAGCACCGACGTCGATGAGACCTTGTGCCTCAGCGAATTTGTGGTGTTTGGGTCCGAAGATCACGGGCACACCCCACGCCGCAGCTTCCAACAGGTTGTGTATGCCATCGGTGAATCCACCACCCACATAGGCCACATCCGCGTATTGATAGAGCCGGGCCAAAAGACCCATGCGGTCCACAAGAAGGCTACCGTGCCGCTCCACACCGAGTGTTGCCGCGACGTTGGCGGGATCGCTTCGTTCCAATTCCGACCATCGTGCCAGCGGGCGAGGGAAGCTCTTTTCGATGTCGGCCAGTTGCGCCTCTTGCAGTTCGTGTGGTACCACGATGCACTTCGGCGCTTGATCTCCAAATGTTGCCAAGGCCTCAGTCAGCAAACGCTCATCCGCTGGCCATGTGCTTCCACAAACAAGCAATGGCGCATCGCCTTTGAATGCTTGAGGCAATGGAAGACCATTTTGCTCAATTGCGATCTCCGCCACGCGGTCGAAGCGCGTATCTCCTCCAACGGAAACATTTTTCACGCCGATGCCGACCAACAGATCACTCGATCGTGCATCCTGGGTAAAGATGTGCGTGAAGCAGGCGAGCATCTGTCGCCATGTGCCACCGAACCAGCGGAAGAAAGGCTGCTCCTTCCGGAATACAGCGGAAACCAGATAGGCGGGAACTTGGTGATCGTGAAGTGCATGGAGGTGGTGATACCAGAACTCGTATTTGACGAAGATCGCGGCCTGCGGAGCGATCAGGGACTGCAGCCGTTCCGCGTTGCGCGCATTGTCCGGGGGCAGGTATTCCACATGGGTGGCCCATGGAAAGTCCTTGCGAGCCGCATATCCGCTGGGGCTGAAGAAGGTAAGGAGAACAGGAAGACCAGGTCGAGCCTTCTTGATCTCCTCCAGTACGGGTCGTCCTTGCTCGAATTCGCCAACACTCGCGCAGTGCATCCAAAGGCAACCCTGCAGCTGAGGGGCCTTTTGCTGTAACCGTTCCCAAAGCCCTTCACGACCGTTCACCCAAGCTGTGGCCTTCTTGTTCCAGGGGGCGGCGCACCGGATGCCGAAGTGGTACGCCCCGATGGCCAGGTCGTGGAGCAGGGGCATCAGCGATAGAACTGCCGGTCGTCGCGGGCGTGGTAGATCGGAAGGATCCAACCGATGCGGATCCCATTCAGGCCGTCGAACCGTCGACCGGTTGCTGCTTTTCCCCTGTCGAAATCATAGGGCCGCAGGGATTCCGTGAACCCCAAATTCGTCTCGAAACCTATGCTGAAATTGAGGTATCGATCGTTGCTCAGGTGTTGATATCCCGCATAGAGCATGGCCACGGGACCCGCGCATAGTCGGTCGTACCCTTTCTGATATTCCCCCTCCAATGCGGGCACCACATCATTCTGGCTTTGGATCAACACCTTGTGCCGAATATATCCACCTCCGATCTTCAGCAGAATACCGCTATTGGGGTTTGGTCCGGCGACGGGGATCAGTTTACCGGCCACGGCCATGATGGTGTAACCGCGTTCGAAAAGCAGGATGCCTGCAGGGTTGCCATCCTGGTTCACGATCACCCCATTACTTGTGGTGATCTGGCTGAGCATGCTGCGCTCGATCACCTGATTGCCGAAGATGAAGCTGCCCTCCAATCCGATCTGGTAATTGCTTGCGAATTTCACCGCAGCGCTGAATCCCAAATTGTTGTTCCAACCGAATCGGTCGGCCATGTCTCCCGTGGGCAGTTGATAGGCGTAGCTGAAAGTGAGCGGTACCATGAAAAGAGATGTATCCCGAAGGCCGCCTTGGGCGTAAGAGGGCGCTTGCAAGAGGAGCGCAAGTGGAAGCAGAAGCAGGTTCGGTAGGCGCATCATGCGGCGAAGTTAGCTGTGCACGCGACGTTCAGAAAGCCCTATTCGGCTTGGCGCGCACCCTATCTTCGCCGCGCATTTTCAGACGGAAACCTTGGAGCGTGTAGCCTTTCCCATTGCAATGAAGCCCATCCAGATGGTCGACCTGCTCGGCCAATACGAAAAGATAAAGCCCGAGGTGGAAGCCGCGATGTTGCGTGTGCTTGCGAGCACCGCATTCATCAATGGCCCGGAGGTGAAGGACCTGGAAAAGGAACTGGCCGAATATCTGGGGGTTAAGCATGTGATCGCTTGCGGTAATGGTACCGACGCCTTGCAAGTGGCCATGATGACCTTAGGCCTGAAACCGGGCGACGAGGTCATTACCGCATCCTTCACTTTCGTTGCAACTGTGGAGGTATTGGCGTTGCTGGGCTTGGTGCCCGTGTTCGCTGATGTGCTTCCCGGTACGTTCAATATGGATCCTGAGGATGTGCGCCGCAAAGTGACGCCGCGCACCAAGGCCATCGTGCCGGTGCACCTTTTCGGCCAGTCCGCCGACATGGATGCCATCATGGCCATCGCAAAAGAGTATGATCTGCGCGTGGTCGAGGACGATTGCCAAGCCATCGGGTCAGATCATTCGGGCAAGACAGGCAAGCGAAGATCAGGGACTATCGGTGATATCGGCGTCACGAGCTTCTTCCCCAGCAAGAACCTCGGCTGCTACGGCGATGGAGGCGCACTCTTCACTGACGATGATGAACTAGCGAAGAAGATCAGGCGCGTGTGCAACCACGGGAGCGAGGAGCGTTATTACCATGAGGTAGTG
This sequence comes from Flavobacteriales bacterium, assembly GCA_041691695.1. Taxonomy (GTDB): domain Bacteria; phylum Bacteroidota; class Bacteroidia; order Flavobacteriales_F; family PHOS-HE28; genus PHOS-HE28. The sequence continues at coordinate 17,567 of JBEPUG010000029.1, read as the reverse complement.
GGCGTGAACAGCCGGTTGGATTCCTTGCAGGCCGCGGTGCTGCGTATCAAACTGAAGCACTTGGATGCGTACGCGAAGTCACGTAACACCGCAGCGGACGCGTATGACACCGCCTTCTCAGGGATCAAAGAGATCGCTACACCGGAGCGCAGTGCGTTCGGGACCCATGTATTTCACCAATACACGTTGCGCGTGTTGGGTGGCCATCGTGATGCGTTGAAGAAGTATCTGGAAAGCAAGAACGTTCCAGCGATGATCTATTACCCAGTAGCCTGCCACCTACAGAACGCATATAAAAGCAGCCGCTTCCCACAAGGTTCGCTTCCGGTGACCGAGCAATTGGCGCACGAAGTGCTCTCCTTGCCGATGAGCACCGAACTGGACGCTGAACAACTCGCGCACATCACGGGCACCGTACAAGCTTATTTCCACACCAACAAGTAAGGGCGGCGCGATCCGCTTATCGAACGCATGAATATTGCAGTAGTAGGAACGGGATATGTAGGCTTGGTCACGGGCACGTGCTTCGCGGAAACGGGCAACCACGTGGTATGCGTGGACATCAACGCCGAGAAGGTGAAGATGATGCAGGAAGGCAAGGTGCCCATCTACGAGCCCCATTTGGACGGGCTTTTCGAACGGAACATCCGCCAGGGGCGGTTGCTCTTCACCACTGATCTGAAAGAGGCGTTGGACCAAGCGCAGATCGTCTTTCTCGCCTTGCCGACCCCTCCTGATGAGGATGGCAGTGCCGACCTGAGCTATGTGCTGAAGGCTGCCGAGGACATCGGCAAATTGATGTCCGATTACAAAGTGCTCGTGGACAAGAGCACCGTACCGGTGGGCACCGCCGAAAAAGTGCGCGATGCTGTGGCAAAGCATGCCAAAGTGCCTTTCGATGTTGTCAGCAACCCCGAGTTCCTTCGTGAGGGATTTGCGGTGGATGACTTCCTCAAGCCGGACCGCGTGGTAGTAGGCACCAGCAGTGAGCGCGCGCGTAAGCTCATGGAGGACCTCTACAAGCCCTTTGTGCGCCAAGGCAATCCGATCATCTTCATGGACGAACGCAGCGCCGAGCTCACCAAGTACGCGGCCAATTCCTTCCTCGCGATGAAGATCACCTTCATGAACGAGATCGCGAACTTCTGCGAGGTCGTTGGCGCGGACGTGGACAAGGTGCGCATCGGTATCGGAAGCGACAATCGCGTTGGGAAGCGCTTTCTCTTCCCAGGCATCGGATACGGTGGCAGTTGCTTTCCGAAGGATGTGCAGGCATTGGCGCGCAGTGGGGATGAGGCCGGGTATGACCTCCGCATCATCAAGAGCGTAATGGAGGTGAATGAGCGCCAGAAGACCGTGCTGGTGGACAAGATCAAGAAGCATTACGGAGGCTCGGTGAAGGGAAAGCACTTCGCCCTGTGGGGATTGGCGTTCAAGCCGGATACCGATGATATACGCGAGGCTCCGGCGCTCCACATCATCGAGGCACTCACCTCCGCAGGGGCGACCATCACGGCCTTCGATCCCGAGGCCATGGAAAATGTGAAGAACATGATCGGGGACAAGGTGAAATATGCGGCGGATGAGTATGACGCTGTGAAGGATGCCGATGCCCTCATCATTGCCACGGAATGGTCACTCTTCCGCACACCCGACCACCAACGCCTCACCAAGCTGCTCAAGGAGAAAGTGATCTTTGATGGGCGGAATCTCTATGACCTGCAGGAGATGCGTGATCACGGTTTCCATTATGTCAGCATTGGCCGGAGCATCGTCAGCGCATAACATGTTGCACAGGCCCTTATCCGAACCGGAACGAACTTGAAGACCATGGCGAAGAAACCGGCGAAGAGCATCCTAGCAAAAACCGAGAAGGTTGCCAAAGAGCGCGTGCTGATCACTGGGGCCGCGGGTTTCTTGGGTTCCCACCTCTGCGACCGTTTCATTGAGGAAGGGTACCATGTTATCGGCATGGACAACCTCATTACCGGTCGGTTGAAGAACATCGAGCATCTTTTCAAACATCCTCATTTTGAGTTCCATCAACATGATGTCAGCACGTTCGTGCACGTACCCGGGGAATTGAAGTACATCCTTCATTTTGCCTCGCCAGCCAGCCCGATCGATTACCTGAAGATCCCGATCCAGACCTTGAAGGTGAGTTCGCTTGGCACGCACAACCTACTCGGCCTCGCCAAGGCGAAAGGTGCTCGCATCCTGGTGGCCAGCACCAGCGAGGTCTACGGTGATCCGCAGGTGCATCCACAGACGGAGAGCTATTGGGGCCATGTGAATACCGTGGGCCCGCGCGGTGTGTACGACGAGGCGAAGCGCTTCCAGGAAGCGATCACGATGGCCTACCATACCTACCACGGGTTGGAGACGCGCATCGTACGCATATTCAATACCTACGGCCCGCGTATGCGCCTGAATGATGGCCGTGTGCTTCCCGCCTTTATCGGTCAAGCGCTCCGTGGGGAGGACCTCACCATCTTCGGCAAGGGTAACCAGACGCGCAGTTTCTGCTATGTGGACGACCTTATCGAGGGTATTTTCCGGCTGCTCTTAAGCGACTACTCCGGTCCGGTCAACATTGGCAATCCCGCGGAGATCACCATCAAGCAGTTCGCACAGGAGGTCGTGAAGCTCACGGGTACCAAGCAAAAGCTGGTGTATAAGCCGCTTCCACAGGATGATCCCATGCAGCGCCAGCCGGACATTACGTTGGCCAAGAAACTGCTCAAGTGGACGCCGAAGGTCGATCGCGCGGAAGGTTTGAAGATCACCTATGCCTACTTCAAGAGCCTCACGTCCGACGAGTTGTACGCGAAGGACCACAACACCTTCGAAGGCTACGTGCGGAAGTGAGGTGCCACCCGTCGCGAAGCCGATCGCCATGGGTACTTTCGCAGCCCCGTCCGCAGTTCTTAGCTGCATCAGCCGGGTCTAGCACATATGGACCTGCCGTATTCCGCCCACCCCAGCGCCGTCATCGACGAGGGCTGCACCATTGGTACAGGCACGCGCATCTGGCATTTCAGTCACATCATGTCAGGCTGCCTGATCGGCGCCAACTGCAACATTGGGCAGAATGTGGTGGTGAGCCCGGACGTGAAACTGGGCGACAACGTGAAGGTGCAGAACAACGTGAGCATCTACACCGGAGTGGAATGTGAGGACGATGTCTTTCTTGGCCCGTCCTGTGTATTCACTAATGTGATCAATCCGCGCAGTGCGGTGAACCGACGTGGTGAATATCTCCGCACCCGGGTCAAGAAGGGCGCCACCATCGGAGCCAATGCCACCATCGTCTGTGGTCATGACATCGGCCGCTTCGCTTTCATCGCTGCGGGCGCCGTGGTTACGAAAGAAGTTCCCGACCATGCCTTGGTCATGGGCAACCCCGCGCGCCGCACAGGTTGGATGAGCGAGTTCGGCCACAAGCTGAATTTTGATGCCGACGGCCAGGCCACTTGCCCGGAAAGCGGCCAACAGTATTCCTTGAAAAACGATAAGGTCATCCGCACTGCATGAGTTCCATGGAAAACAAGGTGAAATTCGCCGTGGTGGGCTGCGGACACATCGGCAAGCGCCATGCGGAGATGATCGTGCGCAACCCCGAAAGTGAGTTGGTGGCCCTATGCGATGTGAAGCCAAAGGAAAGTCTTGGCCTCGATGCTTGGGACGTGCCATTCTTTACAGATGCCGCCACCATGTTGCAGGCAGTGCCTGAGGTGGACGTGGTCTGCGTCTGCACACCGAATGGGCTGCATGTGCCGATCAGCTTGCTGGCCCTTGATCACGGGAAGCACGTAGTGTGCGAGAAGCCTATGGGCCTTACCAAGGCGAGTTGCGAGGCGCTACTGGGCAAGGCGTTGCAGAAGCACCGGCATCTCTTCGGCGTGATGCAGAACCGCTACAGCCCGCCAAGCCAGTGGATCAAGGAAATGGTGGAGGAGAAACGCCTCGGCCAGATCTTCCTAGTGCAAATGAACTGCTATTGGAATCGCGATGCCCGCTATTATAAGCCTGGCGGATGGAAGGGTACCAAGGACCTCGACGGCGGTACCCTTTTCACGCAGTTCAGCCACTTCGTGGACATCATGTACTGGCTCTTCGGCGATATCGCGGACATACAAGGGCGCTTCGCGGACTTCAACCACAAGGAGCTTACGGCCTTCGAGGACAGCGGGCTGGTGAACTTCCGTTTTTTGGATGGCGGCCTAGGCTGCCTCAACTACAGCACCAGCGTGTGGGACAAGAACTTGGAGAGCAGCATGACCATCATCGGGGAGAAGGGCAGCGTGAAGATCGGTGGACAGTATATGGACCAAGTGGAATACTGCCATGTGCAGGACTATGTGATGCCCGAGTTGGCACCCACCAATCCAGCGAACGACTACGGTGCCTATAAGGGCAGTGCAAGCAATCACCACTACATCATCGAGAACGTGGTGGATACCTTGAAAGGAAGACAGACCATGACGACGAACGCCCTTGAAGGCATGAAGGTCGTCGACATTATTGAACGGATCTACCAGAAACGGGATGAACGAGTTGTATGAGAGCTTAGTGCGCAAGGAAGCGAAAATGGCGGTGATCGGGTTGGGCTATGTGGGTCTCCCCATCGCCTTGGCCTTCGCGCGGAAATTGAAAGTGGTGGGATTCGACATCAACGCTAAGCGCGTGGACATGATGCGCCGTGGAGAGGATCCCAGCAACGAATTGCCACCGGAAGCCTTCAAGGGCGCCGACATCCACTTCACGGCGGACATCAACGACCTCAAGAGCGTGGAGTTCTTCATCGTAGCGGTGCCCACGCCGATCGATCAGCAGAACATTCCGGATCTCACACCGCTGCTCGGCGCAACGCGCACCGTGGGACAAGTGCTGAAGAAGGGCGATCACGTCGTTTTCGAAAGCACGGTCTATCCCGGGTGCACGGAAGAGGATTGCGTTCCACTACTGGAAGAGATGAGCGGCCTCCGTTTCCAGGAGGATTTCAAAGTGGGCTATTCCCCGGAGCGGATCAATCCCGGTGACAAGGTGCACACCTTGGAAACCATCGTGAAGGTGACCAGTGGTTGCGATGAGGAAAGCGCGGAGACCGTGGCGAAGATCTACGAACTCGTGGTGAAGGCGGGCGTGCACCGCGCCGCCAGCATCAAAGTAGCTGAGGCGTCGAAGATCATCGAGAACACACAGCGTGACGTGAACATCGCCCTCACCAACGAACTGTCCATCATCTTCAACCGGATGGGCATCAACACCTTCGACGTACTGGAGGCGGCGGCCACCAAGTGGAACTTCCTGCGATTCCAACCCGGACTGGTGGGTGGCCACTGCATCGGCGTGGATCCCTACTACCTCGTCTTCAAGGCCAAGGAACTCGGCTACCATGCGCAGATCATTGACAGCGGCCGCTACGTGAACGACAGCATGGGCGGCTACGTGGCGAAGCAGGCGGTAAAGAAGATGATCGCTTTGGGCACTAATCCGGCCGATGCGCGTGTGCTCGTGATGGGCGCCACGTTCAAGGAGAACGTCACGGACATTCGCAACAGCAAGGTGGCCGATGTGGTGAAGGAGCTCAAGAGTTTCAGTTGCAGGGTGGACGTGACCGATCCGCATGCCGATGCCGCGCAGGTGAAGCATGAGTACGGTTACGACCTCGCACCTGAAATGAAAGGTCCGTACGATGCGATCATCGTGGCTGTGAATCACGCTGAATACGCCGACAAGGATGAGGCTTGGTTCAAGACCATGCTGAAACCGAAAGGCGTGTTGGTTGACCTGAAGGGCACCTATCGTAAGCAGATCAAGGACCTTGCTTATTGGAGTTTATGAGTTCACCCATGGCCAAGCCGGAACGCACCCTCCTCATCACTGGCGGCGCTGGATTCATTGGCAGCCATGTGGTTCGCCTCTTTGTCAGCAAGTACCCGCAGTACCGCATCATCAACCTCGATGCGCTGACCTACGCAGGGAATCTGGAGAACCTGCTTGATGTGCAGACCGCGCCGAACTATAGCTTCATCAAGGCCGATATCCGTGATGCCGAAGCGATGGACAAGGTCTTCACTGAGCATTCCATCGATGGCGTGATCCACCTCGCTGCGGAAAGCCATGTGGACCGCAGTATCAGCGATCCGATGGCCTTCGTCAACACGAACGTCATGGGCACGGCGAACCTGCTCAATGCGGCGCGGGCTGCTTGGAAGGAAAACATGGCGGGAAAACGGTTCTACCACGTGAGTACCGATGAGGTCTACGGATCCTTGCACGATGGCGGATTCTTTACGGAAGAGACCGCATACGACCCGCAAAGCCCTTACAGCGCGAGCAAGGCGGCGAGCGACCACTTCGTCCGCGCCTACGGCAACACCTACAAGCTGCCGTTCGTGGTGAGCAACTGCAGCAACAACTACGGGAGCCATCAATTCCCGGAGAAGTTGATCCCGCTCATGATCAACAATCTGCGCCATGGAAAGCCGCTACCGGTCTATGGAAAGGGTGAGAATGTGCGTGACTGGCTTTGGGTGGAGGACCATGCGCGCGCCATGGACGTGGTCTTTCACTCGGGCAAGGATGGCGAGACCTACAACATCGGCGGACATAACGAGTGGAAGAACATTGACCTCGTTCATGTGTTGTGTTCGATAATGGACAAGAATTTGGGCCGCAATGCCGGCGAAAGCGCCAAGCAGATCACCTACGTCACGGACCGCGCAGGGCATGACCTTCGCTATGCGATCGACGCTGGCAAGATCGAGCGCGAGCTGGGTTGGAGGCCGAGCATCACCTTTGAGAAGGGGCTCGAGCAGACCGTGGAATGGTACTTGGCCAGTGACCATTGGTTGCAGGACGTGACCTCCGGCGCTTATCGTGATTATTACGATAGCCAGTACGCGAAGCGCTGATGAGCGTCCTCGGAGATCTTTTCGGGAAAGGCCATCGGTCCATGCCCCCGGCGGACCTTGGTGTTTTGAAGTGCGATGTGCATTCGCATTTTATTCCAGGCATCGATGATGGAGCACCTGACCTTGAGGCAAGCATGGAACTGCTTCGTGCCATGCACGGATTCGGCTATGAGAAAGTGGTGACCACCCCGCACAGCATGGCGGACGGCTATAAGAATCCGCCCGAAGTGATCTTGGCAGGACTGGAGAAGTTGCGTCATGCCGTGAAGGAAGAGAAGCTCGCCATCGAAGTGGAAGCCGCGGCAGAGTACTATCTGGATCATGAGCTGATGGAGAACACGACCTCCCAGAAGCTGCTTGCCTTCGGCACGGACATGGTGCTGTTCGAGCTACCATTCGTAAGTGAACCTGCAGTGTTGATGACCGCCGTGTTCGAGATGCAGACCCAAGGCTTCCGACCTGTCCTCGCGCATCCGGAACGCTATCCCTTCTGGTACACGGACACAAGCGCTATGGAAAAGCTGAAGGACCGCGGCGTGCTCTTCCAACTGAACATGATCGCACTCATGGGAGCATATGGCCCTGCAGCGAAGAAGCAGGCTGAGAAGATCATCGACCTTGGATGGTACAACCTAGTGGGCAGCGACTGCCACAGCATGAAGCACATCGAGGCGATGCAGGTCGCGCGCACTGAGCCTTACCTGCACAAGCTGATCGACGGCGGCAAGCTGATGAACGCGACGCTGTGAGGCACGCAGACGTTAAGTCGGATCGCTAGAAAACTCCTACGCCGCGCTCGTAGCTACTTCCCGGTCCACCTTCTTGAACAGACCTTGCAGCACATTGCCGGGGCCGCATTCCACGATGTTCGTGGCGCCATCGGCGAGCATGTTACGCATGATCTGGGTCCACCGCACTGGCGCGGTGAGCTGCGCGATGAGGTTAGCCTTGATGCGGGCTGGGTCCTTGCGGCCGCGTGCATCGACGTTCTGGTAGATCGGACAGCGCGGATCCACGATGGGTGTATAGGCGATCGCCGTGGCGAGCTCGGCACGGGCGGGCTCCATCAAGGGGCTGTGAAAGGCACCGCCGACGGGCAATAGCAGTGCGCGTTTCGCACCGGCGGCCTTCAAGGCTTCGCAGGCGGCATTCACCGCTTCCAGCGAGCCGCTGATCACCAGCTGGCCTGGGCAGTTGTAATTCGCAGGCACCACGATACCAGGCACCGATGCGCAGATCTCCTCGACCTTTTCGTCTTCCATGCCGAGGATCGCGGCCATGGTGCCGGGTTGCGCCTCGCAGGCCTTCTGCATGGCATTGGCACGAGCGGCCACCAGCTTCAATCCGTCGCTGAACTCCATTGCACCGGCGGCCACCAAAGCGCTGAATTCCCCGAGGGAATGCCCCGCCACCATATCCGGTTTGAAGGCTTCGCCCATCGTCTTTGCCTTCACCACGCTGTGCAGGAAGATGGCGGGTTGCGTGACGTTGGTCTGCTTAAGATCTTCCACGCTTCCGCTGAACATCACGTCGGTGATGTTGAAGCCGAGGATGTTGTTCGCGTGCTCGAAGAAGACGCGGGCGTTGGCATCGGACTCATAAAGGTCCTTTCCCATGCCGGGAAACTGGCTGCCTTGGCCGGGGAAGACGTATGCGTTCATGCGGAAGGATAGGGTTTTCAAAGATAGCGCCCGCCTTCGGCGGCGCTAATGCAGGGGTTTTAACCGCCGATAGACACAGATGAACGCCGATGACCACAGATCAATGCCTTGCGCCGTGTTGGATAAGGCATGGCTTCCGATACGTATCGGACACCGTTGCGTCGTAGCGCCGTTGAGGTTAAACTCTTACTTCTTGTTCCCGAACAGCCGCAGCAGCGCGAGGAAGAGGTTGAGAAAATCGAGGTAGAGGCTGAGGGCGCCCATCAGGGCCATCTTCTGGGCCATCTCGGTGCCGCTGATCACCGTGCCGCCCACCTGCTTCAAGCGCTGCATGTCATAGGCGGTGAGGCCGGTGAAGATCACCACGCTGAGCACGCTGATGATGTAGCCCATGGTGTCGCTGTGCATGAACATGTTCACCACCATGGCGATCACGATGCCGATCAGCCCGATGAAGAGGATGCTGCCCAGCTTGGTGAGATCTGTCTTAGTTGTGTAGCCTGCAACCGCCATCAAGGCGAACACCGCTGAGGTGACGAAGAACACCGTTGCGATGGAGCCGCCAGTGTATATGAGGAAGATGAAGGAGAGGCTGGCGCCAGTAAGCGCGGAGTAGAGCACGAAGACGGCAAGCAGCATGGTGCCGCTGAGTTTGTTCATCAACCCGCCCATCACGAACACCAAGGCTAGCGGAGCGAAGAGCACTACCCAACCAAGGATGGTCTGTTTGCCGGTGTTGAAGTCGATGAGGTAGGCAAGCATGGTCATGTCATGGCCAAGCCAGTAGGCCACGCCGCCGCTGAGGACCAGCGCCATGGTCATGTATGTGAAGACCTTGCTGAGGAAGGCGCGCACATCGTCCGGGTTGGCGACAAAGCCCGGGTGGGTTATGGCATCGGGTGCGAGGGAGGAGAGAGAGCTGCGGAACATGAGGTTCTGTTGTTGGGTTCAGTGGAGTTTCGCGGAGATGAGCTTGATGAACTCTTCGCGCGTGCGATGGTCATCAAGAAAGATACCGGTAAAGGCGGAAGTGGTGGTGACGCTGTTCTGCTTCTGGATGCCGCGCATCTGCATGCAAAGGTGGGACGCCTCGATCACCACGGCCACACCCAAAGGCTTCAGTGTATCGTGAATGCAATCGCGGATCTCATTGGTAAGTCGCTCCTGCACCTGCAAGCGGCGCGCGAAGGCATCAACTACCCGGGGGATCTTACTGAGCCCAGTGATCTGACCGTTGGGGATGTACGCCACGTGCGCTTTTCCGAAGAAAGGCAGCATGTGGTGTTCGCAAAGGCTGTAAACCTCGATGTCTTTCACCACCACCATTTGGCTGTAGTCCTCTTTGAACAGGGCCTTGCGCAGGATGGCGGCGGGGTCGAGATCGTAACCGTGTGTGAGGAATTGCAGGCTCTTCGCCACACGCTCCGGCGTGCGTAGTAGGCCCTCACGCTTGGGATCCTCGCCGATCGCTTTCAGGATATCGTCATAGTGGGCGCTGATGCGCTTCACGGTTTTCGGTTCGAACTGGTCGACACGCATGTAACCGTCCACCGCATCCGTCGAGCCGATCCCCTTCGTGGAACGCTTTCCGTTCTTGCCGATCGTCTTTGCAGCGAGTGAGGTCTTTTTTGCCATGGTCTATTTCCCAAAATATTCCACGCAGTTGTTCTCCGTCTCTTGGAGCTTCACCTTGTGCAAGGTGCCACCGATCTTGGAAATGGGCGCTTCGAGCTGCTGCCAGATCGCTACCGCCAAGTTCTCCGTGGTGCTGTTCATGCCTTTCATGAAGGGCACGTCAAGGTCGATGTTGCGGTGGTCCACGATGTCGATGACGTGTGTATGCATGAGCTTGCTCAGCGCGGAAAGGTCGATCACGAAACCGGTGTCGGGATCAGTGTTTCCAGAGACTGTGACCCACAGCTCATAGTTGTGGCCGTGCCAGTTGGGGTTGGCGCATTTGCCAAAAGTGGCGAGGTTCTTCTCCAAGCTCCATTCGGGCTTGCCGAGCTTATGCGCGGCGCTGAAACGTTCACGGCGGGTGATCTGTACGGTGGGCATGCGTTGTAAGGGGTCCGCAAAGGTATGAAGCAAGGGAGATTGGGGCTTTCGCTGATACAGGCTGCTTAGCGATTAATGGCAGTTCTCGAGCGGTACTTTCGCGCCATGATCGTCGTCACTGGTGCAGCGGGCTTTATCGGCAGCCGGCTGCTTATGGAATTGCAGGAGCGCGGCTATGCCGACCTGGTCGCGGTGGATGATTTCTCCCATCCGGAGAAGGCCGGCAACTTGGAAGGAGTGAAGCTGACCGCCCGCGTGGAACGCTCCGGGTTCCCGGCGTGGATCGATGCCAACGAGCGCTTCATCCAGTTCATCTTCCACCTCGGTGCGCGAACGGACACCACCGAGTTCGATAAGTCGATCTTCGATGAGCTCAACGTGCGCTCAAGCCAACAGATATGGGAGCGCTGCGCGAAATATGCCATTCCGCTGGTGTACGCTTCATCCGCGGCCACTTATGGCGATGGCGCGCTGGGCTATGGGGATACCGACGACACGCTCTCTTATCGATTGAAGCCGCTCAATCCATACGGTGAGAGCAAGAACGAATTCGACCAATGGGCCTTGAAGCAGGAGGCGAAGCCCTACTTCTGGGCGGGTCTGAAGTTCTTCAACGTCTACGGGCCGCACGAGGGCCACAAGGGGCGCATGGCGTCGGTGGTCTATCACGCGTTCAACCAGATCACCGCTTCCGGCGGCATGAAGCTCTTCCGCAGCCACCGCCCGGATTACACGGACGGCGGGCAACTCCGCGATTTCGTCTACGTGAAGGACCTCTGCGACGTATGCATCTTCCTGATGGAGCACCGCAAGAATTCCGGTATCTACAACCTCGGCAGCGGCACCGCGCGCACCTTCCTTGATCTCGCACGGGGCGTCTTCACCGCCATGGGAAAGCCGGAGCATATCGAATTCATCGACACACCGCTCGACATCCGCGACAAGTACCAGTACTTCACGGAGGCCCCGATGGAGAAGCTGCGGAGCATCGGCTATGCCAAGCGTTTCCACACGTTGGAGCAGGGCATTGACGATTACGTGAAGGGGTTTTTGCTGAAGGGCTAGTTGTCAGTTCTCCGTTGTCAGTTGTCACGCGCGGTGTCGGCATCGGGACAACCGACAGCTGCCAACTAACAACTCCTGTCCCTCAATTCCATCAACCTCTCCCGCACCCGCAACAGCTTGGCGCGCACCTCGGCCAGAGGGATCGCAGGCGTGGGTTCTTCCTCAACGGGTTCGGCTTTTTTCAACTGCCCTCTGGCACCTTGGATGGTGAAGCCGCGCTCCTTCAGCAGATGCTGAATGCCACGGATCGTGGCGATATCGTCCTTCGTGTAGAGCCTGTCGCCCTTGTTGGTGCGCTTAGGCCGCAGCGTGCCGAATTCCTTCTCCCAGTAGCGAAGTACTGAACTGTTCACGCCCAGCTCTTGCGCCACCTCGCCGATGGACCAGTACATGCGTTCGATGGTCTTCGGCTTCAGCGGCATGCCCGCGAAAGTAATGATCAGTCCAGCGATTGACCCGCGTTGCCCGCGATCTCCACCATGCGGGCGTATTCCTCTGGCGTGAGGCTGTTGAAAAGGTAGTTCGCGGGGTTCACCGGCACGCCGTCCTTATGGACCTCATAGTGCAGGTGCGGTCCGGTGCTGAGGCCGGTGCTGCCAACCTCGCCGATGATGTCACCGCGCTTCACGTGCTGGCCCTGGCGAACGTCCACTACCGACATGTGGCCGTAGACCGTCTCGTAACCGAAGCCGTGGTCGAGGATCACGTGTATGCCGTAGCCACTTGTATTGTAGCCTGCGAATTCCACCGTGCCATCACCTGTAGCATGGATCTCCGTGCCAGTTGGACTGGCGAAGTCGAGGCCCATGTGCGGTCGTTCGATCTTGTAGATGGGATGCATACGCATGCCGAAGCCGGAGGCGATCCGCGTTTGGTCCTGAGGGATGGGTTCCACAGATGGGATGCTGGCGAGCAATTCCTGTTTACGCATCACCAGCTTGCCCACTTCGTCGAGTGAGCGGCTTTGTACGACCATCTCCTTTGTGATCTTGTCCAGTCGCTTCCGCGTGCCGATCACCAGATCGCTATTGGCGAAGCCTGCGAGGTCCTTGTAGCGGTTCACCCCGCCGATACCGGCCATACGGACCGAGGAAGGGATGGGGTCCGCTTCAAAGATCACGCGATATACGTTGTCATCGCGCCGCTCCAGGTCGCCGAGTACATCCTGCATGTCGCCGAGCTGCTTGTTGATCAGTTCATACTCGACCATCAACTGCTGATTTTCGCGGCGCAGCGTGGCTTCCTTTGGCGAATCGATGAACTGGAAGGCAAGGAAAATGCCTGCCACGCCTAGCAGCAGGCCAGGTGCTAGGACCAACGAGGCGCGCTTCACCTTCTGCCATCCCGAGGTGCGGATGCGCTCGAAGTTGAGCGTATTGGGGTTGAAGCGGTACTTGTGCTCGGCCATGAAGGGGTGCAAAAGTAAAGTCCGTCGTGTACGGTCTCCCGCGGAACTTGTTGTGGTAGGCGTACCGCGATGGCAAGCGCCTATAAATTCGCGGCGGCTACCGAAAGATGCCTTTCCCTTCAATCCTCCGCGCCGTGACTCTCACCTCTCGCCAGATCCGCCAAGCTTTCCTCGACCACTTCGCCGCGCGCGGTCACGTCATTGTGCCCAGTGCGCCCATGGTGGTGAAGGACGATCCCACACTCATGTTCATCAACGCCGGGATGAATCCCTTCAAGGACCTCTTCCTCGGCAACCGGCCGGCGCCGTATCCGCGCGTGGCTGACACACAGAAGTGCCTGCGCGTATCGGGCAAGCATAACGACCTGGAGGAGGTGGGCATCGACACCTATCACCACACGATGTTCGAGATGCTCGGCAACTGGAGCTTCGGTGATTACTTCAAGAAGGAAGCGATCCAGTGGGCATGGGAACTATTAGTGGACACCTATAAGATCGACACGAACTCCATCTACGTCACCTATTTCGGCGGCGATGCGAAGGATGGCCTCGGTGCTGACGAGGAAACACGTCGACTCTGGCTGAACTACCTGCCGACGGAACGCGTGCTGCCTTTCGGGAAGAAGGACAACTTCTGGGAGATGGGCGAGACCGGTCCCTGTGGGCCTTGCACCGAGATCCATGTGGACGTGCGTTCCGCGGAGGAGAAGGCCGAGCAGCCCGGCAAAGATCTCGTGAACAACGACCATCCGCAGGTGATCGAGATCTGGAACAACGTCTTCATGCAATACGAGCGCCGCGCGGACAGCTCGCTGCACCCACTGCCTTCACGCCATGTGGACACGGGCATGGGCTTCGAGCGGTTGTGCATGGTGCTGCAAGGCAAGCAGAGCAACTATGACACGGACGTCTTTCAGCCGTTGATCCAGACCTTGGGGAAGAGCTGCAACATCAAGTATGGCGCAGCGGTTGAGAGCGATATCGCCATGCGTGTGATCGCCGACCATTTGCGTGCCATCAGCTTCGCCATCGCGGATGGGCAACTGCCGAGCAACACGGGCGCAGGCTATGTCATCCGCCGGATCCTGAGGCGCGCCGTGCGTTACGGTTACAGCTTCCTTGGTCTGGATCAGCCCTTCATCCACGGCTTGGTGGCCACGCTGGTGGATCAGATGGGTGGGCAGTTCCCGGAACTCCGGAAGCAGCAGGACATCATCACGAACGTGATCCTCGAAGAAGAGAAAGCTTTTTTGCGCACGCTGGAGCAAGGCACGAAGCGCCTCGAACAACTGGTGAAGGAGAGCAAAGGCGAACTCCCGGGCGACAAGGCCTTCGAGCTGTTCGACACCTTCGGATTCCCCATCGACCTCACGCAGTTGATGGCCCGCGAGCAGGGACTTGGCGTGGACATGAACGGTTTTGATGTGGAGCTGAAAAAGCAGAAGGACCGAAGTCGTGCCGCCACAGCGATCACCACTGGTGATTGGCAGGAACTGGCCAAGGGCATCACGGAATTCGTCGGATACGACACGCTTTCCTCTCCCGCGCGCATCTTGCGTTATCGCCAAGTGAAGGACAAGGCGGGCGACCGATTCCAGATCGTACTTGACCGCACGCCCTTCTATGGGGAGGGCGGTGGTCAAGTGGGCGACCAAGGCTGGCTGGTGAACGGTGATGAAAAGGTGGAAGTGGTGGACACGAAGCGCGAGAACAACCTCATCGTCCACTTCACGGAGGTGTTGCCGAAGGACGTCGGTGCCACGTTCACCGCGCAGGTGGATGCGCATCGCCGCGCGTTGACGCAGCGCAATCACACCGGAACGCACCTGCTGCACAATGCGCTGCGCAAGGTGCTGGGCACGCACGTGGAGCAGAAGGGCTCGCTGGTGGCGCCGGACCGTTTGCGTTTCGACATCAGCCACTTCGCCAAGATCACGTCGGAGGAACTGGCGCGTATCGAGAAGGAGGCGAACGTCATGGTGCGCGCTGATCTCGCCTTGGAGGAAAGCCGTGAAACACCGATCAAGGAAGCGATTGGCTTGGGTGCGATGGCACTCTTCGGAGAGAAGTATGGCGACAAGGTGCGCGTGATCAAATTCGGAGAGAGCGTGGAGTTGTGCGGCGGGACGCATGTGCCGCGCACGGGAGAGATCGGCACGCTGCGGATCGTTTCCGAAGGCGCGCTGGCCGCGGGGATCCGCCGGATCGAGGCGATCACCAGCGAGGCGGCGCAGCAGTATGTGGAGGAGCGCTTGGCACGCTTGGAGGAGGTGAACGCCCTGCTGAAGCATCCCGCCGACCCGATCGCAGCGCTCAGACAGCTTATCTCGCAGAATGCGGAACTCACAAAAGAGGTGGAGAAAGCCGGGCACGAGCGCGTGGCGCGCTTGCAGGAAAGCCTATTGGCCCAAGCTATTCAGAAGCCCGAAGGACGACTGGTGGCCACAGAGGTGGAATTGGACGCCAACAGCATGCGGGAACTTGCTTTCCGATTGAAGGAGCAACACAAGGACCTGCTGCTCGTCCTTGGCGCGAAGGACCAGGGCAAGGCTTTGCTCGCCGTGATGGTTGGAGCGGACCTGATCGCCAAAGGAATGAAGGCCACCGATATCATCAAGTCCTTGGCGGCGGAGATCAAGGGAGGCGGAGGAGGACAGCCTTTCTTCGCCACGGCCGGGGGGAAGGACCCGGAGGGATTACCACGGGCCTTGGCCAAGGCCAAGGAACTTTTAGGCTAGGCTGGCGTGGTGATTGGCACCGTTTTGAGTGGGAATGTGTTTCCCATAGACCGGGCCGAGGTAGCGTGTGTCGTAGCTCATGCCGAGGTTAAAGATGTAGATCCCGTTGAAGATGATCACCAGCACATAATCAAGCATGGTGCGTTTGCCGAAGCTTTGGCAGAGTTCGATCCACACTTTGGGGATCATATAGAGCTGACCGTAGATCGGGATGAGGAAGAGCCAAAGGTGGCTTGCGGGACGGCCCACGATGCGCAGGAAGATGACCGCGTTCCAGAACGGTACGATGGAAGCCACACCGGGCTGCCCGGCCTTGTCATACAGTTTCCATTGTGCGACCACGGAAAGCATGACCACGAAAGCCACAACATAGTAGATGCTGCTGCCGGTCTGGTCGTAGACGATCGCGAAGAGGTGGTGCAGGAATTCCATGGCCTTATGTGTTTGAGGGCCTGTTAAGGGTCAGGCCGTGCCGGTTACTCTTTAGACGACCGAATTTGAAGAGGGTTGCCTATTACTCCTCCTCCGCGACCTTTTGCTTGTGAACCACATCGTGTTGATCCACACGCGAGGACCTAGGCGCCGGTGAAGCGCTTCACATCGGCATCGCTGATCTCAGCCCCGCCAAGGATGACCAAACGTTCGATCACGTTGCGCAATTCCCGCACATTACCTGTCCATGGCAATTTCTGCAATTCCTTGATCGCTTTGGGGGAGATCTTCCGCAAGGGCGCTCCTTGGTCATTGCAGATCTGCATGATGAAGTGCTCGATCAACTCTGGAATATCCTCTGATCGCTCGGCGAGGTTGGGCACATGGATGGGGATCACACTGAGCCGATGGAAAAGGTCCTCCCGGAATCGCCCTTCCGCGATCTCCTTGCGCAGGTCCTTGTTGGTGGCTGCCAACACGCGTGGGTCCACCTTGATCTCCTTATCGCCACCCACCCGTGTGATCCGGTTCTCCTGAAGGGCACGCAACACCTTGGCCTGCGCCGCTAAGCTCATGTCGCCGATCTCGTCCAGGAAAAGCGTCCCTCCATCGGCCAGCTCGAATTTTCCTTTCCGCTGGGCCACGGCGCTGGTAAAGGCACCTTTTTCATGACCAAAAAGCTCACTTTCGATCAATTCTCCCGGTATTGCCGCGCAATTCACCTCGATGAAGGGGCCGCCTTTACGGCCGCTTTTTTCGTGGAGCATCCGTGCCACCCCTTCCTTGCCTACACCGTTTCCTCCTGTGATCAGCACGCGTGCATCGCTTGGCGCCACCTTGTCCACCATTTCGCGGATCTCCTCCATGACTTGACTGGAGCCTACCATTCGGCCTTCCGCTTTGCTCTTCTGCACTTTTTGGCGGAGGGTCTTGGTCTCTTTCACCAGTGAGCCCCGATCCAAGGCATTCCTCAGGGTCACCAGTATCCTGTTGAGGTCAGGAGGTTTTTGTATGAAGTCGAAAGCTCCTTTTTTGATGGCCTCCACGGCGGTATCGATAGTGCCATGCCCGCTGATCATCACCACTGGAATGGAATCATCATGGGCCATCAGCTGTTCCAGTACTTCCATACCGTCCAGCTTTGGCATCTTGATATCGCATAGGACCACATCGAAGCCGCCCTTCTTCGCTTTTTCGAGTCCAGTAGCGCCATCCTCGGCTTCATCCACTTTATGCTTCTCATGCTCCAGGATATCGCGGAGCGCGTTGCGGATCGCCTTTTCGT
>JBEPUG010000028.1:0-25649 GCA_041691695.1 Flavobacteriales bacterium | reverse complement strand
AACCAGAGCCACTTGTCGATGCCGCGTGAAACCTCGGTGAAGAGGTCGGCGGTATCGGCATCCTCCAGATCATCCGCTTCGTTGATGCTGGAGCGCACTTCATGCCCAAAGGCCGCCAGCGCGATGGAAACCGCGTTGACATGCGAAGGGCCGTCGGCGATGTCGTGCGGGTATTCCCCCAACTGTGTGCGCTTAGCGGCGGTCCGCACCGTGCCTTCCGCCACACCGCCGAGTTGTACGGCGCGTTCTGCGATCATATCCACGTATTCGCCGGTGGCGCCGTGGATCTTATCGAACAGTTCGTGCAGCCCGATGAAGTTGGGACCTTTCACGTTCCAATGGGCCTGCTTCATCTGCATGTGCAGGTCCACCGCGTCCGCCAATCGCGCGTTCAGCAATTGGATCACCTGCACGCGTGACTTCTTGGGCAGGTCATTCCCGGTCTTGTAGAGCTTGGGTTCCTCCTTGGCCTCGCGGGCCGTATGATCGGCTGCAGTACTTGACTTGCGGGCCGTTGACTTCTTCGCATTCACTGCGGTCTTCTTGATCTCGGCCGCCTTGGCAGCCTTCTTCTTCGACTTTTTCATGAGGTGGGTTGTTGTTCGTTCTGTGTTCTCGGATGCGTAGAAAGGAACCGGGAGGAATACCCTCCACCCGGCTCGCTCCTGTTCAGTCGATCATGGCGTAGCTATAGTCCACGACCAGGTCGTTCACCACATTCCAGATCCCGGGCGTTTTCCAAACGATCCGTTCTATTTCATCCTTTTGGTACAAGGAGGGAACGATGCCGGACAAGGTGACCTTGGTACCGGAAACGCTCACGTTGATGTCCAGATTATTGAGGGACCAATTGCGAGCGAGGGCATCTTGCACCGCTTCCTTCTCGATCGCGTCGTGGGTTTCGGACTTGATGGTGACATCGTTCGAAACACCAAGCACACCGGGTAGCCAGCGCACCGCATCATGTGCGGCTTCACGCTGGTAGTTCCAACCCAATTCCCCATCCAAGGTGATCCAGCCGTTCTCGACCTCCACCTTTACCTTGTCCTTGGGCACGGACCAGTTACACCCAAGTGCATTCACCGCTGCGGTTGCGATCTCCGTATCGTCCTTCTTGTTCCCGGTATGGAACCGCACTTCAATCTCCTCGGCGACGCCCTTAACGCCGAAAACGTTCTTGGCCGCTTTCTCCGCTTCCAGCTTTTTCGCATAGCTGTCCACCGTGCCGGTGAGCGTGACCACACCGTCCTTGGCGGTCACCCCGATCTGTGCGGCGCTCAATAGGGGTTCCCACTGGATGGCGTTCTGCACATCCTGTTGAAGTTCTGCATTGTTTTTCATCGTCACCGTGTTTTATGTCGGAGGAGAATTCCAGGGACGGACGCCGGTGCAGATAGAACCGTGCCCCAATGAGCGGATCACGCCGAAGTTTTGGTATCACCCACGGATGCTTCGCCGCTCTCCAATTATGCCTCACGCCGTTCGGGCAGTAATGGACTGAAAGTGGGGTATAATCGCTCAGCGTCCCGATTTATTCACCGACGAATGGGCCAGATGTCGATCACGGTGTGTCAAACGCCCAAGGTGGTCCGTCTGCTCTTCAGAAACTCCTTTGTCATCTCATCTCGCGCGAATTATCTTTTGAAGGATATCCGCTCTCGCGATCATTTCCTGTGGAGGGGGCCTCTTGTCGGGAAGGGAATATCCAGAGGATCAGGCGGAGCCAAATGATCCACTTTATAAGGTGCACTTCACGGAAATGGTAACCGCCGTCTCTGGCATCACGCAAAGGGATCCATGTTATCGGAAAAAGCTTAGAGGCGCATTGCACGGAGTCCTCTGTTCGTATTTGGTGCATCTGAGCCAAAGTGCCCTTGGCTCTTCCTGCATAGAGGCAAACCTGCATTCCACCCCGGATGATCGAACCGGATCGCACTTGGGCAAGGCAGTGCCCAACTTCAGGTGGGGAACAGAAACCTGAATAGTAAAGGCGGGTAGATGAAGCCTCCACAAAGTGGCCGCGTTTGTTGAGCCATCCTTTGACAGCCTCTTAAGGCTCGGGATCTGTGACATATAGAGATCATGTCAAACGAGAGTCACTCTACTTCCTGTTTATATCGTTCAGGATGAGGCACCGTGACCGCCACGAGCACTATGTGGAGTTGAGCGTGCACGACGTGCGAGCGATGTTCAATTCCATGGACCCATCACCTTTCAGGGAAAAGGACCTTGACGAGGATGCGGTGGAATTCATCGTGAGTTGGGCGCGCGAGTATCCGCTGAAGGCACCTGTGGTGTTGCGCATCCACTTAGAAGAATGGCCGAAGGATGACCCTACGGATATGGTGCGTGAGGCCGTGCACCACTACTTCGCTTATCGCGCCCAGCTGACCACGCTCGATCTCCGCCGCATGATGCGCCAAGCACGTACGAGCTTGGCCATCGGCGTGCTCTTCCTCGTCGGTTGCCTGCTTATCAGTTCGTATCTGATCGGTGATCGCAAGGGCACGTTGTACCGGACGCTGCGCGAAAGCTTGACGATCGCAGGCTGGGTGGCGATGTGGCGCCCCATGCAACTCTACCTGTATGATTGGTGGCCTGTTCGGCAGCGCGGCCGCCTCTATCGGAAGTTGAGCACCATGCGCGTGGAACTGTCCGACCGCCCGCATCCTGCGCAGGACACCTCCACAGGCCCGATGTTAAAGGGCCTTCAAGAGCCGCGTTTTAGAACTGCCGATCCCGCGCACTCCCAAGGTGGAGTGCTTCTTCACCATTGTGATCACCACCTTTGAGGTACTGATGCAGAACGCCGAACCCGATAATGCACTTTCTAAGGGGGCAGAGGCTGCCCACGGCTTGTCCCATCCGAACGGAACGGTGAGCCGGGTGCGTGGCACTGTGGTGGATGTCCGCTTCGAGGGAGGACTGCCGGCGATCTACTCCGTTCTGCACACAGGGCCTGATGACGGGATCGTGATCGAGGTGCTGGCGCAACGCGATGCGCACCATGTCCGGGGGATCGCGCTGACGCCCACGCAAGGCTTGGCCCGCGGCATGGTGGTGAAGTACCCGGGCGGGCCGCTGGAGGTGCCGGTGGGCAAGCAGCTGCTTGGGCGCATGTTCGATGTGTTCGGCAAAGCGATCGACAACGGCCCGAAGTTGCCGGAGATGGAATGGCGCTCCATACACCGGGATCCGCCGCCGCTGATGCGCAGGAAGGTCACCTCGGAGGTGTTCGACACCGGCATCAAGGTGATCGATGTGCTGGTGCCGATCGAACGCGGTGGCAAGGCCGGCCTCTTCGGCGGTGCGGGCGTGGGGAAGACCTTATTGCTCACCGAGATGATCCACAATGTGGTGAGCGCCCAGAAAGGCGTGAGCCTTTTCTGCGGTATCGGCGAGCGCTGCCGCGAGGGGCAGGAGCTCTACGATGAAATGAAGAGCGCGGGCGTGCTCCCGCACACGGTGATGATGTTCGGCCAGATGAACGAGCCGCCGGGTGCGCGTTTCCGCGTGGGTCATGCCGCCCTCACCATGGCCGAGTACTTCCGCGATCATGAGCACCGGGATGTGCTGCTCTTGATCGACAACATCTTCCGCTTCATCCAGGCCGGCATGGAGGTGAGCGGCCTGCTGGGCCAGATGCCTTCGCGCCTCGGATACCAGCCCACCATGGGCACAGAACTTTCTGCCTTGGAGGAACGCATCGCGAACACCGACACCGGGGCCATCACCTCGATCCAAGCGGTGTACGTTCCCGCCGATGACCTCACGGACCCCGCGGCCGTCCATACGTTCTCGCACCTCTCATCGTCGATCGTGCTTTCGCGCAAGCGTGCGAGTGAAGGGCTGTACCCTTCGGTGGATCCGCTGCAGAGCAATTCGAAGATGGCGACACCGGGTATCGTGGGCGAACGGCATTACGCGCTGGCCCAGGAGATCCGCCGAACACTTGCACAATACAAGAATTTGAAGGATATCATTTCCATGCTCGGCTTGGAGCAGTTGTCCCCGGCGGACCGCACCGTGGTGGCCCGCGCGCGCCGGTTGGAACGCTTCCTCACGCAACCCTTCTTCACCACCGAACAGTTCTCCGGCCTGAAGGGAAAGTATGTGAGCCGCGCCGATGCCTTGGACGGCTGTGAGCGCATCCTGAAAGACGAGTTCAACGATCTGCCCGAGAGCGCACTCTACATGATCGGTACGATCGACGAGGCGCGCCCAAAGGCGAAGGTGACGGCGTCCACAGCAACCTCAAAGAAGCCCGCATCCGATGAAGCTTGAGGTGCTCCTGCCATCGGAGGTCTTGCTCGATCAGGATAACGTCCTGCGCATCGTGGCCGAGACACGCGCTGGCTCCTTCGGCCTGTTGCCGCATCGCCTTGATTGCGTGGCCGCGCTCACCGCGGGCATCCTCACTTACGAGACCGCGGCGGAAGGAGAAATGTTCGTGGCCGTGGACGAAGGGGTGCTGGTGAAGACCGGTGCAGAGGTGCGCATGTCCGTCCGCCGCGCCATCGTAGGCAAGGACTTGGCCGCGCTGCGTACCCAGGTGGAGCACGAGTTCAAGGACATCGACGAGCACGAGCGGAACGCCCGTTCCGCCATGGCCAAATTGGAGTCGGGCTTCCTTCATCGTTTGGCCGACCTAAGGCATGATTGATCAAGAAAGCCATAGCACAACGACAAAGGCCTCCGAATTAGCCGGGATGGTTGGCGCCAAGGCCGCACGCAAGTTGAAGGCGCGCCGGCATTCCACACCCATCGTATGGTCCGGCCTTGGGATGATGGGCCTGATCGGCTGGTCGGTGGTGGTGCCCACGCTGGCAGGCGCGGGCATCGGGCTTTGGCTGGACAAGCACCATCCGGGGGCACACACTTGGACACTGGCGCTGCTGATGGCCGGGCTCACCTTGGGCTGCGCCAACGCGTGGCGCTGGGTTGTGAAGGAGGACGAGGCGATGCGTGACGAACAAGAGGATACCGATGCCTGAGTTCATCCATTGGAGCATCGCCCTTCTCGTGGGCCTCGTGCTCGGGGCCATCTTCTACGGCGGGCTGTGGTGGACGGTACGCAAGCTAAATACGACCAAGAGCCCGGCGCTGCTTTCTGTCGGCAGCCTGCTGGTGCGCATGGCCATCCTGCTGCTGGGAATCTACGCCATTGGTGCAGGCCACTGGGAGCGCATGGTCGTGGCGCTGGTCGGGGTCGTTCTCGCGCGTTTCATCGTTTTCCGCGTGACGAAGGAAAAGGAAGTTGACATTCAGCCCTCAACTCCGGACCCCCATGCACCTTAGTCCGGATCAGGTCATTTATTGGCAGCACGGTGTGTTCAAGTTGAACGCGACCATCCTCTTCACGTGGGGGTTGATGGTGGTGATGGGACTGGGGTCGTGGCTCATCACGCGGCGGCTCTCCACGGAGATCGTCCGCACGCGTTGGCAGAACCTGCTGGAGATCATTGTGACAGGTGCGGTGGAACAGGTCAAGGAGGCCGGTCTGGCCAACGCCAGGAACTACATCGGTTTCCTCGGTACGCTCTTCCTCTTCATCGCGATGGCCAGCCTGTTCACGATCGTACCGGGCTATGAGACACCGACCGGCTCCCTGTCCACTACGGTCGCGCTCGCGCTCGCCGTTTTCGTGTCCGTTCCGGCCTTCGGCATCGGGGCGAAAGGTTTGGGCGGATACCTGCGCTCCTATATGGAGCCTACGTTCATCATGCTCCCGTTCAACATCATCAGCGAAGTTTCGCGCACTTTGGCATTGGCCGTGCGTCTCTTCGGTAACATGATGAGCGGCGCCATGATCGTCGCGATCCTGGTGTCGATCACACCGTTCTTCTTCCCGATCGTCATGACCTTGCTCGGCCTGCTTACCGGCATGGTGCAAGCATACATCTTCAGCATCCTCGCCACGGTCTATATCGCGGCTGCCACAAGTAAGCGCAAGCCCAAACCCAAGCCTGAGTCCAAGACGGAATCCAAGACCAAGTCAGAGTCCAAGTCAGAGACCAAGCCTGAGACCAAGACGGAGCCCGAGCCAAAGCCCAACGCAGAGCCGAGGACCAAGCCGGAGCCGGAACCGAAGACTGAACCGCAGCCAAAGTCGGCGCCCAAGTCTGAGACCAAGCCAGAGCCAGAGCCAAAGCCCAACGCAGAGCCTGAGTCCAAGCCCGAGCCAAAGCCTAACCCAGAACCCGAGCCCCAGCCTGATCCCAAGTCGGAACAGAAGCCCGAGCCAAAGCCCGGATCCGAGCCAAAGCCTAACCCAGAGACTAAGCCGAAGCCCGATCCCAAGCCAGAGCCAAAGCCTGATCCAGAGCCAAAACATGATCCCGATTCCGAGCCGAAGCCCGAGCCCCAACCCGAGCTAAAACCCAACCCGAAGCTCGAACCCCAGCCTAAGCCCAAGCCCAAGCCAAAGCCAAAACCCAAGCCCGAGCCAAAGTCAAAGCCGAAGCCGAAGCCAAAGCATAACCCAGAGCCCGAGCCAAGGTCCAAACCCAAACCCAAACCGAAACCGAAACCGAAGCCAAAGCCAAAGCCGAAGCCAAAACCCAAGCCCAAGCCCAAGCCAAGATCAAAGAAGTAACCGGAATCGATAGCCCGATCCGAGCCGACACCTGCCACTTGACATCCGATCTCAACTCACGAAACACAGACCATGGACAGCATAACCACTATCGCGATGACCTCCATCGTTATCGCCGGCATCACCACCGGTATCGGCACGATCGCCCCTGCACTTTCAGAAGGGAGGTCGGTCGCGGCCGCAATGACATCGCTCGCGCAACAGCCGGACGCGTCGGCCACCATCACGCGCACGCTCTTCGTCGGCTTGGCGATGATCGAATCCACCGCGATCTACTGCTTCGTGGTATCGATGATCCTGATCTTCGCCAATCCGTTCTGGAACCACGTGATCAGCACTGCCACGGGCAAGTAGACCATGCTGATCGATTGGTTCACCGTCGGGGCGCAGGCGCTCAACTTCGTCATCCTTGTGTGGTTGATGAAGCACTTCCTGTACAACCCCGTGCTCAACGCCATCGATGCGCGGGAGAAGAAGATCGCAGGGCGCATCGCCGATGCGGAAAAGCGCGAAGCGGATGCCGTAAAAGAAAAGGCCGACTTCAAGCAGAAGAACGACGCCATAGACCAGCAGCGTGCCGAACTGCTGAAGAAGGCCACTGACGAGGCGGCCGCGGAACGATCGAAGCTGATCGAAGCAGCGAAAAAAGCAGCGGATGACCTGGCGGCGCAACGAAAGGTTGCACTGCGCAGTGAGGCGCGTGACCTGTCCACTTCGATCCGGAAACGCACGGCGCAGGAGGTCTTCGCCATCACGCGCAGCACGTTGAAGGACATGGCCTCCAGCGAACTGGAGGAGCGTATGTGCGCGGTCTTCATCGAGCGCCTCACGGCCATGGACGACAAGGCCAAGAAGCCGTTCGCCGAGGCCATCCGCACCGCACCGGATCCGCCGCTGGTGCGCAGTGCCTTCGACCTTCCGGAAAAGCAACAGAAAGCCTTGCAGAAAGCGGTGAACAAGACTTTCGGTTCGCACGCTTCACTTCGCTACGAAACGCGCCCGGACCTGGTGGCGGGCATCGAGCTCAGCGCGAACGGCCAGAAGATCTCCTGGAGTATCGATGACCACTTGGACTGGCTTTCATCGAATGTGGATGCAATACTCGGAAAGAGTGCATCAACGACCACCGTAACGGCTAGTCCAACGACGACACCAACTAGCACACCGCCGCCGACACCGCCGACCACGCCAACGACCGCATCAACGGCTACCCCAATCACCGTCCCGCCTACCACGCCAACGACGACACCAGCGACGCCGCCAACGACAACACCACCGACCACGCCACCGGCTATCCCTACGACAACGCCAACGACAACACCACCGACCACACCAACCACGACCCCAACGCAGACGCCACCAACGACCACAGCGCCGCCCACGCCAGCGATCACCCCAACGACGACGCCAACGACCACACCACCAACCACACCACCACCAACGCTCCCGACGACACACCCTACGACGCCAGTCAGCACTCCAACGACGACCCCACCAACGACCACACCTCCGACCACACCAACGACAACGCCACCGAGCACGCCAACGATCACCCCAACGCCGCCGCCACCGACGACACCGCCGACCACCGAAACGACTACTCCAAAACCGTAATGAGCGTCTCCGCAGGTCCGCTAAAGGACATCCTCGACCGGACCTTCGCGGGCTTGGAGGAAGCGCGCGATGCGCATGCGGCGGCATTGCGATCGCGCGAGGTGGGCGTGATCACGAGCGTCACCACGGGCATTGCCACCGTGTCCGGGCTGCCCAACATCGGCTACGAGGAGCTGATCCAGTTCCCCGGTGGTGTTTTCGGCATCGCCTTCAACGTGGACGAGGACGAGTTCGGTGCGGTCCTCTTGGGCGAATACGCACACCTGCGGGTGGGGAATGAGGTGAGCCGGACGGGCCGTGTGATGGACGTGGGCGTGGGTGATGCATTGCTGGGCCGCGTGATCGATCCGCTGGGTCGCCCGCTGGACGAAGGAGCGCCCTTGAACTTGGAGAAGCGCCTGCCCATCGAGCGCCCC
The DNA here is from genome assembly GCA_041691695.1 of Flavobacteriales bacterium. Lineage (GTDB taxonomy): Bacteria > Bacteroidota > Bacteroidia > Flavobacteriales_F > PHOS-HE28 > PHOS-HE28. The sequence goes on along the minus strand of JBEPUG010000028.1, from coordinate 17,024 downwards.
TCACCAGCGATCATGGACCGCGGTCCGGTGAGCGTGCCGCTGCAGACCGGCATCAAGGTGATCGATGCGTTGATCCCCATCGGACGCGGACAGCGGGAGTTGATCCTCGGCGATCGGCAGACCGGCAAAAGCACCATCGCACTGGACACCATCCTGAACCAGAAAGGAAAGAATGTGATCTGCGTGTACTGCGCCATCGGGCAGCGCGCATCGGCGGTGGCGAAGGCCGTGGCCCTGCTGCGCGAGAAGGGAGCGCTCGCATACACCTTGGTGGTGGTGGCCGAAGGCAACGATCCGCCCGGACTGGAATATATCGCGCCCTATGCCGCGACAAGCATCGCCGAACATTTCATGGAGCAGGGCCGCGATGTGCTCATCGTGTATGATGACCTTACCCAACACGCGCAGGCCTATCGCGAACTCTCGCTTTTGCTTCGCCGACCTCCCGGTCGCGAGGCCTTCCCCGGTGACATCTTCTACATCCATTCGCGCCTGTTGGAACGGTCCACTCACTTGAACAAGGACCACGGGGGCGGTTCCCTCACGGCACTCCCCATCGTGGAGACCGAGGCGCAGAACATCTCCGCGTACATCCCCACCAACCTCATCTCCATCACCGACGGCCAGATCTACATCTCACCATCGCTGTTCGAGTTGGGCGTGCTGCCGGCGGTGGACGTGGGCCGCTCTGTTTCACGTGTCGGCGGCAAGGCCCAGCGCGCTGCATTCCGCGCCGTTGCCGGTGACCTGAAGCTGGCCTATGCGCAGTTCGAGGAGTTGGAATCCTTCGCGCGCTTCGGGGCGCGCTTGGATGAAGCCACACAACGCACCCTTGATCACGGTCAGCGCATTCGGGCCTGCCTGAAGCAGCACGAGGGAAGCCCGCTCGATGTGGCCGACCAGATCATCGTGCTCGTCACCTTGACCGCTGGACTGTTCGATGCGGTGCCGCTGGCGCGCATGCCAGAGGCCCAAAGCGCGGTGTTGGCCGGAGCAGCGGGACTTTCTGCCGAAGTGAGGAAGAATTTGGAGGTCGCCGATGCCCTGCTTCCTGCGGACAAGGAGGCGATACTCAGTATGGCGAAGACCATTTTAGCACCGTTCACCGCCGCTCCGAAGCCTGCTCCCGCACAGGTCCAAGCGGCACCTTCCACACCGGTCGCGGCCGCTCCGAAGCTGACACCGGCAAAGGTTCAAGCCACACCTCCAGCATCATGAGCGACACCATCGAAAGCCTGCACCGCCAGATCGATAGTGCCGGCGAACTGCGCGCCGTTGTGCGCACCATGAAGGCGATGGCAGCTTCGAACATCGCGCAGTACGAACGTTCCGTCGTCGCCTTGGACAGCTACTACGACACGGTGGAGTTGGGCCTTTCCGTTTGCTTCCGCCAGCGCGGCGCGCAGCCGGTCCTGCATGATCCGCAACATGGCGTGCCCAAGGACATCGGGGCCATCATCTTCGGAAGCGACCAAGGGCTGGTGGGCCGCTTCAACGATGTGGTGGCCGATGTGGCGGTAAGCAAGCTCGCTGCCATGCACGGCGATCCGAAGGTGTGGACCGTGGGGGAGCGGGTGCACGAACGGATCGTGGAGGCTGGCATCCCCGTGATCAACGCGTACGATGTTCCAAGTTCCGTGATGGCGATCGCGCCCTTGGTCAGCCAGCTCCTGTTGGAAAGTGAAGAGCGGCAGGCAGGTGGTGGACTGGCCCGCGTGCATGTGTTCTACAACCAGCCAAAGGCCGCCGCGCAATACGCGCCGGTGGACCTGCAACTGCTCCCGCTCGATGCCTCGTGGGCCATGCATGTGGCGGAGGTGCCTTGGCCGACCAAGCTGCCGCCCGAGGTCTTGGGGAAAGACAGCGACACCTTGCGCTGGCTTCTCCACGAGTACCTTTTCATCTCGCTCTACCGCGCGTGTGCCGGATCCCTCACCAGCGAGAATGCCAGCCGCCTCGCCGCCATGCAGAGGGCCGACAAGAACATCGACGACCTGCTGAAGGACCTCAAACGCAATTTCGAGCGCCTGCGCCAAACTTCCATCGACGAGGAACTTTTCGATGTGGTCGCAGGTTATGTCTCACAGGAAGACGGGAACGGAAAGCACACAGGAAAAGCAAACTGAAGAACAGCATCATGAGCAACACAGGAAAGGAGGCGTTCGATCACCTCCGCGTCAAGCCGGGCACACGCGTGAACCTGAAGACCATCAACCCTGACAGCACGAAAGGCAAGCTGGATAAGAAAGCCGCCGAAAAGCGCGTGAAGAAGCTTCAGCAACGCATGGACGAATTGCAATACCTGCTTTTCGCCGAGGGCAAGCGCTCGCTGTTGATCTGCCTGCAAGCGCTGGATGCCGGTGGAAAGGACGGCGTGCTTCGGCATGTCATCGCCAGCATGAACCCCCAAGGCTGCCGTGTTGCGAGTTTCAAGCAGCCAACGGCCGAAGAGGCCGAGCATGATTTCCTGTGGCGCGTGGAAAAGCAAGTGCCCAAGCAGGGCGAGGTGGTGGTCTTCAACCGCTCGCATTACGAGGATGTGCTCGTGGTAAGGATACATGATCTGGTGCCCAAAACGATCTGGTCGCAGCGTTACCGGCAGATCAACGACTTCGAACGGCGGCTCACGGCCAGCGGCACCACGATCATCAAGTTCTACCTGCGCATCAGCCCGGATGAACAGTTGAAGAGGTTCGCGAAGCGCTTGGACGACCCCATGAAACAGTGGAAGATCAGCGAGAGCGATTACACCGAGCGGAAGTACTGGGATGAATATCGCCTGGCCTACGAGGATGCGCTGGTCAAGTGCAGCACCGAAAAAGCGCCGTGGTACGTGATTCCGTCGGACCACAAATGGTACCGTGACCTGATCATCGCGGAGATCATCGTGGCCACGATGGAAGGTATGCGGATGAAGCTGCCAAAGCCCACGGTGGACATCGCCGACATCCGTCGCAAGTACCAAGAGGCAACGGTGGCGGAGAAAGGCAAGAGCAAGTGATCGATGGACGGGATGATGGCTGAATTCGCTCACAGCCTTGCGGATCCGCGGCACCTCGTCCTGGTGGTGTTCGTGCTCACCTATATCGGTTTGGCGATCGGCCATGTCCCGGGACTGAAGCTGGACCGTGTTGGCATCGCCCTGTTGGGAGCCATCGCCATGCTTGCGTTGAGCGGGGTGAACACGGTACGGATCGCGGACTACATCAACTGGTCGACGATCCTCCTGTTGTTCGGCCTCTTCGTGATCTCTTCCCAACTGCGGATGTCGGGCTTCTATGGCCGTGTAGCGGGGGGCATAGCCGCCCGGCTCGCTCATCCCTTCAGCTTCCTGGTATTGCTCATGCTTACCACGGCCGGCCTTTCCGCCGTCCTGAACCACGACATTATCTGTTTTGTCTTCACGCCTGTCGTCGGGGCAGCCTTGTTGCAGAAGGGGATCAATCCGGTGCCCTTCCTCGTGGGGCTGGCTATCGCGAGCAACATCGGGGCGGCCGCCACGCTGGTGGGCAATCCGCAGGACATGATGATCGGCGAAGTGGCGGGCCTCCATTTCGGGCCCTATCTCGTGTGGGCCATAGTTCCGGTGATCTTCGCATTGGCCTGCGCGACTGGCATCATCTGGCTCCTCTCGCGCAATAGACTGGTCATGGCTGCGCAGACCGCGACACCTGAGGTAGTCGCACCTTGTGCGTTCAACCGGACACATACCATTAAGGGCCTGGTGATCTTGGGGATCGTGGTGGTCCTCTTCTTCACCTCCATACCGCGGGAAGTGGTGGCACTCACGGCAGCGGGCATACACCTCGCGAGCAAGAAATTCAAGTCATCGGACCTGCTAAAACTTGTGGACTGGCAGATCCTGGTGCTCTTCCTCTCGCTCTTCGTGGTGGCCGGCGCTTTCCAGGCCACCGGCAATGGTGACGTGGCCGTGAAGGCATTGGCCCACGCTGGTCTTGATCTGCAACGCCCCGGGATCCTTGCGATCACTACTGCAGCGCTCTCCAACTTGGTGGACAACTCTGCGGCGGTGATCCTGTTGTTAAAGGTGGTACACTTGGGCGCTCCGACCATGGCGTATGTTCTCGCGTTGGCGAACAGCTTCGGGGGCAGCTTGATCATCATCGGCAGCGTGTCCAACCTGATCGTGGTACAACAGGCCTCGCAGCTGGGCATACGCATCAGCTTCATGGATTTCGCGCGCTTGGGCGTGCCTGTCACACTTGTAGCACTGGGCGGCCTTTTGGCGTGGATCGCGCTGGTCGGGTGAACGCTGCGAGGGAGCAAAGTGGGTTCGTGCATTGATCGGAGCTGTCCGGTACACAGTGGCCGATCCTTCTCGGCCCACCGAATTGCCGGATCCTATCTTTGAGGACAATACGATCGAGATGAAAGGTGTGACCATACTCCAAGACGAGACAAGCAAGAAGCGCTATGTCCAGATCGACATGGACCTGATCACCAAGGACCGCGAAGCCGTGGAGGACTACTTGGACGCCATCCTTATTGATTCACGTCGGCAAGAACCAGCGGTGTCATTGGAGGATTTCGAAAAACGGTTGAAAAAAGCGCGGGCCAAGTGAGCTATCGCGTGGAATTGGCGAGGAGTGCTGATAGGGAGTTGTGGCGCTTGCCCGAGCCATACCGGTCGAAGATCTTTCGCGAGATCAAAACCCTTGCTGAAGAGCCGCGACCGAAGGGCTGCAAGAAATTGAAAGGAACCAAGGATGCGTGGAAGATCCGTATCGGACCTTACCGAGTGCTTTACACCATTCAGGACATTTTGCGTGTGGTCCGGGTGGAAAGTGTAGGAGACCGGAAGGATGTGTACAAGTGATCGGCAGGTCGCGGCATAGGTCAAATTGACCGATGGCCGGATGGTGCATGTTTCTTGCTGAAGCTCTTGTCCATGATCCCTTTCTCCATTCTCGACCTCGCACCGATCGCACAAGGCGACACGCCCTCGGACGCATTCCGAAATTCAGTTGAACTGGCGCGCGAAGCGGAACGCTTGGGCTTCCATCGCATCTGGCTGGCAGAGCACCATGGCATGTCGGGCATCGCCAGTGCTGCCACGGCGGTGGTGATCGGTCATGTGGCGGGTGCTACGAAGGCCATCCGTGTGGGCGCGGGCGGCGTGATGCTTCCTAACCACGCACCGCTGGTGATCGCCGAGCAGTTCGGCACGTTGAACGCGATGTATCCGGGACGGATCGACCTCGGCTTGGGCCGCGCACCCGGAACGGATCAGATGACTGCTCGGGCGCTACGCCGTGACATGAATGCAAGCGCCGATCAATTCCCGCAGGACGTGCAGGAGCTGCAGTTCTATTTCCAGCCTGCCGAACCGGGACAAAAGATCAAAGCCATCCCCGGAGAAGGCCAAGACGTGCCGATCTGGCTGCTCGGATCCAGCCTATACAGCGCACAACTGGCGGCTATGCTCGGCTTGCCATTCGCGTTCGCCTCCCACTTCGCACCAGAACTGATGGCGCAAGCGGTCGCACTCTATCGCGAACGCTTCACGCCCAGCGTGCAACTGAAGAAGCCTTACGCGATGCTGACGGTGAACGTTTTCGCCGCGGACACGGATGCAGAAGCCAAACGGCTGTTCACCACCATGCAGATCGCCTTCATCAACATGCTGCGTGACATGCGCGGCCAAGTCCAGCCGCCTATCGACGACATAGAGACCTATTGGACGTCTCAGGAAAAGGCATGGGTCAGCGAAAAGCTTTCCCGCTCCTTCGTGGGTTCGCAGACCAGAGTGGAGGAGGGGCTGCGCGCATTCCTCGCCGAGCACAAACCGGATGAATTGATGATCTCCGGCCACTTCTTCGACCCAAAAGCACGCATGCGTTCTATGGCTATCACCGCAGCCATCCGCAGCCGCTTGAAATAGGGCAGTTGCATTCATCTGCGTCAATCTGCGTAATCGGCGGATAAGATCTTCGAAGCCGTCACCTGCGGAATCCTACCCGTGAACCGCCTCGCTCATCGCGAAGATGTGCTCCGGGTCCTCCTCGAAAGCCGTTCCCACCACGAGTACATCGGCTCCTGCATCGGCCAGTGCACGTGCGGTGGCCGCATCGCGAATTCCCCCTCCGATGATAATGGGCAGATCCACGCTCTTGCGCACCGCTGCTATCATTTCAGGAGAGACCGTGTGCATTGCGCCGCTGCCGGTGTCCATGTAGATCGTGCGCAGGCCGAGTAGTTCGCCCGCAATGGCCGTGGCGGCGGCGATGCTCGGCTTGTCCTGCGGGATGGGCAGCGTCTGGCTCACATAGCTCACCGTTGTCGGCTTTCCGCCATCGATCAGCATGTAGCCGGTGGGGATCGCTTCGATGCCCATGGCCCGCATCATGGGCGCGGCCGTGACGTGGTGGCCGATCAACAACTCCGCGTTGCGTCCGCTGATGAGCGAGAGAAAAAGCACCGCGTCTGCGTGCTGGCTTAGTTGCGCCGGACTTCCAGGAAAGAGCACCACGGGCCGGTCGCTCCACTTTTTCACCAAGGCCACACAGCGGTCGAATGTCGCGGTGGTCAGCAGACTTCCACCCACGAAGATCAGATCGACCTTGGCCATGCAGGCATTCTGCACCGTACGCTCCAAGCGGGCCTCGTCCTGCCCGAAGTCAGGGTCGATCAGCACGGCCAAAAGCGTGCGGCTCTTCGCCTTCGCAGCCTCGATCAAACGCAGCACATCGCCCATGTCGCGAACTTAGTGCGAAAGAGACGTTGGCCTTGGTCCCGTTAGCCTCAAGCCATAAGCTTCAAGCCTCAAGCTGCGCACCGCAAGCTTGGGGCTTATGGATTGATGCTGCTTGTCGGGCGCCAGCTTCCGATAGCATTTGGTACCTTCGCGCTCCTTTTCAAATACCCGAACATGCCTCAGACCCAAGAACAACTCAAGTACAAAGTGAAGGACCTCTCGCTCGCCGATTGGGGTCGCAAAGAGATCGAACTCGCCGAGGCGGAAATGCCCGGCCTGATGGCGCTCCGCACCCAGTACAAGGGCAAGAAACCACTGAAGGGCGCACGCATCGCGGGCTGCCTGCACATGACCATCCAGACCGCCGTGCTCATCGAGACGCTCGTGGACCTCGGCGCTCAGGTGAGCTGGAGCAGCTGCAACATCTTCAGCACGCAGGACCATGCTGCTGCTGCCATCGCTAAGGCCGGTATTCCTGTCTTCGCTTGGAAGGGCCTCAGCGATGCCGATTTCGACTGGTGCATCGAGCAGACCATCTTCGCATTTGAGGGGGGCGAGCCGCTGAACATGATCCTTGACGATGGTGGTGACCTCACCAACATGGTCTTCGATAAGTTCCCCGAGCTGACGAAGAACATCAAAGGCCTCAGCGAGGAGACCACCACCGGTGTGCACCGCCTGAAGGAGCGCGAGAAGAACGGCACCCTCGTGATGCCCGCCATCAACGTGAACGATAGCGTCACCAAGAGCAAGTTCGACAACAAGTACGGCTGCAAGGAAAGCGCTGTGGACGCCATCCGCCGCGCTACCGATGTGATGATGGCCGGCAAGGTCGCCGTTGTCGCTGGTTATGGTGATGTGGGCAAAGGCACGGCCGCCTCATTGAAAGGAGCCGGTGCTCGCGTGATCGTCACGGAGATCGACCCGATCTGCGCACTGCAGGCAGCCATGGACGGCTTCGAGGTGAAGAAGATGGCCGACGCCGCACCGCGCGCCGACATCATCATCACCACCACCGGCAATCGCGACATTATTCGCGGCGAGCACTTCGAAGTGTTGAAGGACAAGGCCATCGTTTGCAACATTGGCCACTTCGACAATGAGATCGATATGGCCTGGTTGAACAAGAACCACGGCAAGAGCAAAGTGGAGATCAAGCCCCAAGTGGACAAGTACACCATCAACGGCAAGGACGTTCTCATCCTCGCGGAAGGCCGTCTAGTGAATCTCGGGTGCGCTACTGGACATCCCAGCTTCGTGATGAGCAACAGCTTCACTAACCAGACGCTGGCCCAGCTCGAGCTCTGGAACAACACCGACAAATACGAGAACAAGGTCTACGTGCTACCTAAGCACCTCGACGAGATGGTGGCCAAGCTGCACCTCGCCAAGATCGGCGTGGAGCTCGAGGAACTCACCGATGTTCAGGCCAAGTACATCGACGTGCCGAAGAACGGACCTTACAAGACGGACGATTACCGGTACTGAGCTAGATGTTGTCAGCTATTCGTTACTGACAAATGCAACGGCCCTTCTCTTCGGAGAGGGGCCGTTTTCGCTCCCGTATGCAGGAACACTTTTCGGGCTCAAAGGGATGAACGATCTCGACGGCAGGTGTTTCGATCAAGTGGCGCTGGAAAAGCATTCCAGCCATCTATCCATGCTGGAACCCCGGCATTGCCGAGCGGATGTCCAGCCCCCAAGCCAGCTTGGAGCGAAGGGTCTCCAGGAAATCCTGGCCTTCAAGATGTACCAACTTGATGTGGTGCTCAGCGCGGCGGAGGGTGAGGTCCATTGGTCGATCCAGTATGGCACTGCGTGAATCGAGGTTCACCAAGTATTTGTCGCCGCGCGCATCCACGTTGAGGGTGAGGGTGCTTGATCCGGGTACGACGAAAGGGCGCACGTTGAGGTTGTGCGGAGAGATGGGCGTGATGACCATCGCATCGCAATTCGGTGCGAGTAAGGGCCCCCCGCAGCTGAGCGAATAGGCGGTGCTCCCGGTAGGCGTGGCCACGATGATGCCATCGGCCCAGTAGGTGTTCAGGAAGTGGCCGTCGAGATGCACGTGTACCGCGATCATGGTCGCACTGTCCCGCTTCTGCACGCTCAGTTCGTTCAACGCGAAGCGCTGTTCCCCAAAGCCCTCGCAGCCTTCTAGGGCCAGCAGCCCGCGTTCCTCGATCGTAAAGCGCCGCTCCATGATCGCCTTCAGCGTCGCATCCACTTCTTCTATGCGCGTGTTGCTGAGGAAGCCCAAGCGGCCGAGGTTGATCCCCAGCATCGGTACGCCCGACGCCCCTACGAACGTTGCCGTGTCGAGGAAGCTGCCATCGCCACCCATGCTGACGATAAGGTCCAACCTTCCGTCCTCCACGTGCTCGATCATTTCGATACCGGGCTTCAGCGGATGCCCGGCTTCACGCATGCGTTGCGCTAGTCCGCGCTCCACCACCGGTTGTGCGCCCACGGCCACCATCCGGTCCAGAATGTGACCCACCGTGGCGGCCGCTGCGGCCGGATATAAGCGTCCATGCGTTCCGATGCGCATCGTTCCGAAGTTCAAAAGGGTTGGCTGAAATGTAGGTAGAATGCGGATTCCGACATGGCATTCACGGTGTATTCCATGCGCAATACCTGGTCGTAGCTGGTCACCAGGTCCAAGCCGAGGCCATAGCCTTGCTGCCACCTGTTGGCAAGGAAGTTCTCAGCGGCATAGCGGTGATCCCAAACAAAGCCTTGATCGGTGAACGCGTTGAGGTACACGGCCAGATGCAGTGTCCGGAAGGGTTCCCAGGGGATCGGCTCCACACGATAATCCTGCGGTGCCAGGAGTGCGAAGAGCACGTTGACCTTGCCCAGGAAAAAGTCCTGCCCATCGATGACGTAGTATTCGTAGCCACGCACATAATCATCATAACCCAGACCTTCTTGCACGTAGTAAGCGATGTCACCGGCCAACGTTGTCTTGCCCTTTACGCTGGCTCCGAAACTCCAGCGTTCTCCGCGTTTCCATGAACGTTGCACGGTAGAGGTCAACGTCGTCACCTGCGGCGTGTTCCCGCCGATACCGTACTGGTTGATGCTCAGGTCCGCATAGATGCCGTTCAGCGGGAAGCTGCGTGAATCGCGTTGGTCATAGGCCAGGGTGTAGCCCAGCGAGAGGTACGCCAAGTGCGTGGCCCCGGGCGTGAAGTAGTCCGGGTTGCGCTCCACTACGGTGTCCAGCACATTGGCATCGGTCCATTTCGCGCGCCAGATATGCCGCAGGTCGTGGCCCGGCCGCAGCGTCGCTTGAATGTCCGCGCTCCACTGGCCAATGATATTGTCTGCAGGGGTGCTCAGAAGGACGCGTTTATTGTCTTCAGTGCCGATCGTGATCTCGTCCTGTTGGCCATAGTCGCCACCTACGGTTAGACCCCAGCGCTGCTTGCGGTCCACATAGGGAATGCGATAGTGCAGACCGAACTGCTTGGAGTAGCCGAACTGGAACTTCATGTAGAGCGTCTCATTGAGGCCCCGCGTGTTGTAGTGGCTGATGCTGGCTCCGACATTCAGTCGGCTAAGGTCCTTTGTGAGCCACCACGTGTTGAAGTTTGGATCGGCGAAACGCACGAAGGGCTGTGGCCACCAGAACCAGCGTTCGTTCACGGTAATGGTGATGAAGACCTCGTGTGGGCCAAGAAAGGTGGGCAACAGGCTGACGGTGTTGAAGAGCCCGAGGTTGAGCAGGTTCTGCCGGCTGCGCTTCAGGTGCTCGTAGAGATCGGTGGCTGCTAGGGTATCGCCTTGCGCGAAAGTGAGTTCGCGCAGGATGATGCGCTCTTTCGTTTTCACGTTGCCTTCCACCAGCACGCCGGAAACGCCGAAAGGTCCGCTGAAATCCATGGTGCGCTCCTGGGCCATCACGGACCGGGAAGGCATAAGGAGAAGGAGCAGCAGGACGCGCACGAAAGGCATGATCCGAACCCCGATAGCCTGATCCACTGGATCACATTTTGATGATGCGCATCACGTCCTCGTAGCGTTCGCGCAGATCATCCTCCGCGCGGGAGCCTTGATAGGTGGTGTGCACCGCGTATTCGAAACGCTCAAAAGAGCGCAGGATCGCGCTGATGTCCTCGCGGTTGATCTTCAACGTCACCTCCATGCGGGAAGTGTCCGGCAGGTCGCTGCAATACACGCTGATCAGCCGTGCGCCCTCGTCTTCCACGATGCGCGCGATCTGCTGCAGCGAATAATCGTTCCGGTTCATTTCCAGTTCCACCACACTGCCGGCCTCTGCCACATTCATCAGCGTGGCCATGCGCCGCAGGGCCTCGTGCTCGCTTATGGCACCGAGATAGCGCCCACCCATGTCCAGCACGGGCACTACGGAGAGACCGCGTTGCACCATCAGCTTCAACACGTCATAGATGTGCTGGCGGTCGCGGACGTAAGGGATCTCCACGGCATCCATCAACTTTTCCACCGTGGCCTCTGGATCATTGTTGTCCATCAGCGTGGAATCCTTCACTATCCCGACCAAGCGATCCGCTTGCACCACGGGCAATTGTGCGAGCTTGAATTCGTCCAGCAGGTCCAAGGCGCGAGCCACCGTGTCGCGAGGCTTCAACGGTTGGATAGCGTCCGATATGATCTCTGAGGCGTGCATCTAAGGGTTTGGCGGCAGTGGCCGCTACTTTTGGAACGCCACCGACGGGACCAAGGTAGGAGGCGGGAGAGGATGACCAAGCTGAGCATTAACATCAACAAGCTAGCCACACTGCGGAATGCACGCGGCGGTAACAACCCGGACGTGGTGCAGGCCGCGCTGGACATCGAGCGTTTCGGCGCGCAGGGCATCACGGTGCATCCACGACCGGACGAGCGCCATATCCGCTACGCTGACGTGCGCGCGCTGAAGCCGGTGCTCACAACGGAATTCAACATTGAAGGCTACCCCAATGAGGAGTTCATCGCGCTAGTGCTGGAAACGATGCCCGCGCAAGTGACCCTCGTGCCGGACCCGCCGGGAGTGCTCACCAGCAATGCAGGTTGGGATGCGAAGGCGCAGAAAGGGGAGCTGAAGCGGATCGTCGCGCGTTTCAAGGACGCGGGCATCCGCACCTCGCTCTTTATGGGGACGGACCTCGATCAGGTCGCTCATGCCGCCGACTCGGGCACCGACCGGATCGAACTCTACACCGAACCGTACGCCTTACAATATGCCGCCGATCGCGAAGCTGCCGTGACACCATTCACTCGGGCTGCTGAAAGGGCGGCCGAATTCGGCTTGGGACTCAATGCGGGCCATGACTTGGATCTGGTGAATCTCGCCTGGTTCGCCAAGCAGGTGCCGGGCTTGCTCGAGGTCTCCATCGGCCACGCGCTGATCTGCGATGCATTGCGCTTCGGCATGGAGAATACCGTACAACTCTATCGACGAGAACTGCGATGAGTGTTGACCTCTTTTATCGCCGCGAAGGCAAAGGCACATCGGTGGTGGTGTTGCACGGTCTTTTCGGTAGCAGCGACAACTTCGGCAGCATTGGCCGTGAGTTGAGCGCTGAATTCGACATGGTGCTGGTGGACGAGCGCGACCATGGCCGCTCGCCGCACACGGACCGGATCACGTATCCGCTGATGGCGGAGGACGTGCACGCTTTGGCCGTGAAGTTGGGGCTGAAGGACATCGTGTTGGTGGGCCACAGCATGGGCGGGAAGACCGCGATGACCTTCGCGCAGCGCTGGCCGGAACTGCTGAAACACTTGGTGGTGATCGACATCGGTCCGCGCGAATACCCCATCGGCGACCACGCTGCGATCCTCGAAGCGCTAACCACCAGTGATGTCGCGCACAAGGAATCGCGCAAGGAAGTCGAAGCGCACCTTTCCACCTACGTGCCCGAACCGGGCGTGGTGCAGTTCCTGATGAAGAGCCTCTACTGGGAGAAGCCGGAGCTTCTGGGCTGGCGCTTCAATGTGCCGGTGTTGGCGCGCGACATCAATGACATTCTGGCCGCGATGGGACCGGAGACGGTGCGCGTGCCGACGCTTTTCATCCGAGGTGGCAAGAGTGGCTACATCACGCGGGAGGACCAGCCGCAGATCAAGGAGCAGTTCCCCAACAGCCGGATCGAGACGGTGCCGTTCGCCGGACATTGGGTGCATGCGCAGGCGCCGGAAGAGGTCATGGACTTCATCCGTTCCGTGGCATGAGGAACGGACTGGTCCTGCTGATCACCATGCTGTCCATTTCAGCAAGCGCCCAGCAAGACAGCACGATGGTGCGTTATCAGGGCGGTTTCGAATTCCATGACGGCATCTATTTCGACTTCCAGGCCTTTCGGGACAATGCTCCCTCCGTCCCCAAGGCAAACCTCACCACCGACCAAGGCAAGCCGGTGACGGACCTCCGCAACACCAACGGCAAGGTGTATTACCCGGACAGCACAGGTAAGAAAGCGAAGATCGACTTCGACCACATCTGGGGTTTCTGCGACAACGGCGTGGTCTATGTGGGCGCGGGCGATGGCTTTTCGCGCATCGGACTCATGGGCAGTCTCAGCCATTTGGTATTCGATGCCACCTATCGCAATTTGGATCCCTACATGTTGAACGGAGGCACCTCTTATACCACCGAGGTGGAACGTTTTCTGGACATGGCCATGGGCGCATTCCTGCCTGTCACTGCGGAAGGACTCTACGAGGTCGTCAAGACGGATCCGGTGCTGAAGGAGGAATTCGACGCACTTCCGAAGAAGCAGCGGGACAAGCCGGAGACGGTCTTCCTGTACATGCGCCGCTACAACGATCGGCACCCACTGTACTTCCCGCGCTAAGCACCTTTTCGTATTCTATCTCCTCGGCATCGGGCGACTGCGACCGGGCCGCGTGCAATGAAAAAGCCCCGGGGAATGCCGGGGCTTTTGTTGGGTATTGAAAAGATCTTGGTTCTACGCTTCGGCGGGGAGCACGCTCACGTAGCTCTTGTCGTCGCGCTTGCGCTTGAACTCCACCACACCGTCGATGAGGGCGTAGAGGGTGTGGTCCACACCGATGCCGACATTTTTACCCACATGGTGGTGGGTTCCGCGTTGGCGGACGATGATGTTACCGGCTACCGCGGTGCTGCCACCGTATATCTTAACGCCGAGGCGCTTGGAATGCGACTCGCGGCCGTTCTGGGTACTGCCTGCTCCTTTCTTGTGTGCCATGGCTGGGAGGGATGCGTCGTTATGCTATCGTTCGCGGCTTACTTGCCGCCGTTGAGTTCGTCCTGAAGCTTCTTCAATTCATCCCACTTGCCAGCGGCGGCGAGCTTGGCCTGCTTAGGCCAGGTGCCGGGATCGTGCATGTGGTATTGGTTGCCGGCCTGGTCGAGCATCTCTTTGATGGCGGCAGGCTTGGCGGCGGCGAGTTCGGCGAAGCTGTGGATACCGCCCTCGTTAAGGATCTCCGCGATCTTCGGTCCGACGCCCTCGATCTTCTTCAGGTCGTCAGCAGAGGACTTCTTGGCGGCAGCCTTTTTTGGAGCTGCTGCTTTGGCCTTGGTCGCGGTCTTCTTGGCAGTGGCTTTCTTAGCAGGTGCCGTCTTCTTGGTGGCCGGTGCGGCCTCCACGGTCTCGCGCGTCTTCTTCACCGCAGGAGTGTATGGGATCACGGGCGGAGCGGTGCTCTTGCTGGAGTCGAACTTCTCGCCCTTGCCGAGGATCGCTTCGATCCACAGCTCGGTGAGGTATTGGCGATGGCCGTTGACCTTTTGATATCCCTTGCGGCGCTTCTTCTTGCCTACAAGGACCTTGTCTCCTTTGCTGTGCGAAAGGACCTTGGCGGCGATGCGTGCACCATCCACCATGGGGGTACCGATGCTCATCTTGCCATCATTGCTCACGAGGAGCACATTACCAAGCTCCACGTGCTTTCCTTCCTCGAGTTCGAGGCGGTGCACCTTAAGCTTCTGGGGGGCCTGCACTTTGAATTGCTGACCGGCGATCTCTACAATGGCGTACATGCTTCCTGAAAATGGGGTGCGAAAGTAATGGTTCTTTATGATCCGCCAAACATGGGATCAGTTGTTCGTTGTCAGTTGTTAGTTATCAGGAGGTTCCGCGACTGCCTCTGCCAACTTCAACTGTCAACCGGCCTTGAGCAACTTGGACTCACGACTGAAGTTCACTTTATCCCGAACGCCTTCTTCACCGCTGGCACCGCGTCCAATTCCTCCCAAGGGAAGAGTTTCACCTTCACCGTGGTCTCTTGGCCGGCGTTCTTGAAGGTCTTGGTCACCGTTTGAGGTGTGCGGCCCATGTGTCCATAGGCTGCTGTCTCGCTATAGATAGGCGTGCGCAGGGCGAAGCGCTTCACGATGAAGTACGGGCGCATGTCGAACTCGGGCATCGCTGCGACCTTGCGGGCGATCTCGCCATCGGTCAATTTCACCTTGGAGGTATTGTAAGTGTTCACATAGAAGCCCACCGGCTTCGCTACACCGATCGCATAGGCCACCTGCACTAGGATCTCGTCGCAAACGCCTGCCGCCACGAGGTTCTTGGCGATGTGCCGCGCTGCATAGGCCGCGCTGCGGTCCACTTTGCTGGGGTCCTTGCCACTGAAGGCACCGCCACCGTGCGCGCCCTTGCCGCCGTAGGTGTCCACAATGATCTTGCGGCCGGTGAGGCCCGTGTCGCCGTGCGGTCCGCCGATGACGAACTTGCCCGTTGGGTTGATGTGGTAGGTGATCTTGTCGTTGAAGAGCCCCTGCAACCGCTTGGAGAGTTTCTTCTTTACCCGGGGGATCAGGACGTCGATAACATCCTGCTTGATCTTGGCGAGCATCTTCTTCTCGCTGTCGAAGTCATCATGCTGCGTGCTGATGACGATGGCGTCGATGCGCAGGGGCGTGTGGTCGTCGTTGTACTCGATGGTTACTTGGCTCTTAGCGTCGGGGCGCAAGTAGGGCATCTTGGAATTCTTCTCCCGGCGGATCACGGCGAGTTCCTGCAGCAGGCGATGGCTCAGTTCCAACGCAAGCGGCATATAGTTGTCCGTATCGCGGCAAGCGTAACCGAACATCATGCCTTGGTCGCCTGCGCCTTGGTCCTCCGGCTTCTTGCGCACCACACCTTGGTTGATATCCGGGCTTTGCTCGTGGATAGCGCTGAACACGCCGCAGCTGTCCGCCTCGAACATGTATTCGCTGCGCGTATAGCCGATGCGCCGGATCACCTCCCGCGCGATCTGTTGCACGTCCAAGTAGGCGGAGCTCTTCACCTCGCCGCCGAGCACCACTTGACCGGTGGTCACAAGGGTCTCGCAGGCTACTTTGCTATCGGGGTCGAAGGCGAGGAAATGGTCGATCAACGCATCGCTGATCTGATCGGCCACCTTGTCGGGATGACCCTCACTGACGCTTTCTGATGTGAAGAGGTAGGGCATACGTTGCGGTTCGATGAGGAAGTTGGTGGGCAAGTCAATTGTGGGGCGCAAAGGAAAGAGTTTGGACCGATGGTTTACTTTTCCGACGATGGAAAAGCGCTGTTTGCGACCTTGGTCACGTTATATGGTGTTCCTTTTCTTCATTGCAGTGCGGTTCAACGGCATGGCCCAAGAGGCAGAGAAGCCCGAGCACTACATCCACAACACCACCGTATTCGTGGAAGCGTGGGGCGAGGGCGTTTTCAATTCATTGAACATCGAGAAGACGATGCCCATCTCCCCAATGGTGGACATCCACGCACGCCTTGGCTTCGGTTACTGGAAGCCTGGAGCGAACTTCTATGCGGTACCCGTGGATGTCGGCGTGAGCTATGGCGGCCTTGCGAGGATCGAATTCAGCTTGGGAGCAACGCCCTATGCGTTCAGTGCAGTAAACAACGCTATGGTCTCTGGCGCTTTGGCACCTACTATCGGATTCCACCTTCGCATTCAAGAACCGCACGGTGGATTGTTCTTCCGGGTCGGTGCGTTAACGACACCCTTGGGAAGCCTGAACGATATTCCCGGCAACGAGGATCTTGTGAAGAAGGGCTCCTGGGGATGGAATCCCGGCATAGCCCTCGGGGTCACCTTTTGACCATCGCCTAGCGCCCGGTAAGTTCCTTGAATACATCCTCCAAGCCGCGCTCCGTCTTCTGCATCGTGAGCACCTTCAGACCCTTGTCCACGGCGAACTGGAATACAGTTGGCCGGATATCGCTCTCGCTGGAGAAGATCAACGTCCAACTGTTGCCGTTCAGGTATTCCGCACCGGCCACTTCCGGGAGCGCGACCAGTTCCTCGGCGGTGACGCGGCCATCGAATTCGACCAGGATCGCTTGGCGTTGAT
>JBEPUG010000027.1:0-25699 GCA_041691695.1 Flavobacteriales bacterium | reverse complement strand
GCAATGGGCCGCCGACCACGGCACCGAATGGGAGAAATGGTGGAAGGCCGACGACACGCGGCTGCTGCATTTCATCGGCAAGGACAACATCGTCTTCCACTGCATCATCTTCCCCATCCTGCTGAAGCAGCACGGCGGATTCATCCTTCCGCAGAACGTGCCGGCCAACGAATTCCTCAATCTGGAAGGGCGGAAGCTGAGCACCAGCCGCAACTGGGCGGTGTGGCTGCACGAATACATCGAGCGCTGGCCGGACCGGCAGGATGAACTGCGCTACTGCCTCACCACGATCTTCCCGGAGTTCAAGGACAGCGAGTTCACGTGGAAGGATTTCCAGGAGAAGAACAACAACGAGCTGGTCGCGATCCTCGGGAATTTCGTGCAGCGCGTCTTCGTGCTCTGCAACAAATACTACGACGGCAAAGTGCCCGAGCCTGCGGCATCGAACGCTGCGCAAGGTGAGCAGGACAACACGCTCTGGGCGGAGCTCAGCGGCATACCGGACAAGATCTCCGCGGAGATCGACCGCTTCCGTTTCCGCGAAGCATTGGCCACGGCCATGAACGCCGCACGCCTCGGCAACAAATACCTCACGGACACCGAGCCCTGGAAGCTGGAGAAGAGCGATCCGGACCGCGTGCGCACGGTGCTCTTCAACGGCCTCCGTATCGTGGCCGCGTTGAGCGTGGTGCTTGATCCGTTCATGCCCTTCACCGCGAAGAAGCTGCGCACCATGCTGGGCCTCGGGGAACTGAAATGGGAGGATGCGCTGTCACCGGAGCTGATCGTCCCGGGCGCCGCGCTGGCCAAGGCCGAGCACCTCTTCAAACCCATCGACGACGCGGCCATCGCCGCCGAGGTCGAGCGACTTCAAACGAACATGCCTACCGAACCTGCGCCAACGGCGCCCAAAGCTGTAGAAGCCAAACCGGCCAAACCGGTCAAGCCGAACATCGCCTTCGATGATTTCGCGAAGCTCGACCTGCGCATCGGCACCATTACCGCAGCGGAGAAAGTGCCCAAGGCGGACAAGCTGCTGAAGCTCGCCATCGACATCGGCGAACCGGAGCCGCGCACCATCGTCAGCGGCATCGCGCAGCACTTCACGCCGGAGGAGTTGCCGGGCCAACAAGTGCTCCTGCTGTGCAACCTGGAACCGCGTAAAATGCGCGGCGTCGAAAGCCAAGGCATGGTGCTGATGGCGGAAGATGCCGAGGGGAAGTTGCGGTTTGTGCGGCCTTCGGAGGGAATGCCTGCGGGGAGTGAGGTCAGGTAAATTCTATTGACCGGTTGGCCAAGAGAAAGGGCCGTCTCGCAGGAGGCGGCCCTTTCAAATTTGGAGCGAAGCAGCGATCAACGGATCAGCGGCACGCGGAAGGTACGTTGCACATTTCCGGATGTCACGCGCACGAACCAAACGCCTGCGCCGAGTTCCTGGTCCCCGATAGTGATACGTCCTGGGCTCACGATATTCGAGCGGTTGAGGGCAAGGCGACCAGTGGCATCGTACACATCCACCTGCACCGGCTGGCTGCTGAACGCGTGTTCGATCATGATCGAGGTCGGATCAGCCCACGCGGTCATGTTGCTGTTCTGCCCGGTGTTGTCCGCGATGCCCGTGGCGAGTGCCACATGGATGTCGGTGCTGGTCTCGTCGGAGCAATCACCGCCTGTGGCTGTGAGCGTTACCGTGTAAGTGCCGGGTGCGGCCCAAACATGCACAGGGGACATGCTTGTGCTGCCGGTTCCATCACCAAAGTTCCAATCCCATGTGTTGCCGAGCACTGTGGTATTGGTGAAGCTGACAGGCTGGTCGACCACGGCTTCCACGCCGCTAGTGGAGAATCCGGCCACGGTACCTGCCGCGCCAGTGATCGTTGCGGTCGTGGTCCCGGTGCAGCCCAGTGAATCCATTACGGTAACTGAATAGTTGCCAGGTGCCGCGACCAGGTCCTCAGCCGTGCTTCCGTTGCTCCAGAGGTAGCTGTAAGGTGCCGTTCCGCCGAGGGCGATCAGGTCCACCGTTCCGTCGGGTGCATTCGGGCAAGTAGCGGGAATGATATTGTCCACGGCGGCCTCCACAGCTGGAGGTGCGGTGATGCTGAAGTCCGCCACCAATGCGCCGCATGCCCCACCGGGCGTTACATGCACGGCATAGTTGCCTGCCGGAATATTGCTGAACACAGCGTTGCCATTGACATCCATCTGCTGCAGTAGTGAGTTGCCAAAGGCATCTGTCCAATTGATATTGAGGGGGCCGTTGTTCACGGTCACAGAAGCTTGTCCCGGGTTTCCGCCGCAGATCGGCTCATTCACCAGCAATGGCAGCGGTGCGCTGGCATGCAACAGGAATCGAGGGGTGGCTTCCGCAGTAGGTTCCAAAGTGAAGCTGTATGCGGCGCCGTCCGTCAGCGGAGTGATGCTACCCGTGACCAGATCCTCCAACGTCATACAGGAGAGGCTCTGGATACCGACCATGTTCGCGGTGATCGTGTAGGTGCCGGAAACCGCTGCATGTGCTTTCACAGGGATTGTGATGGCGTCGTTGTACGCACCAAAGAAGTCTATCGCTAGGTCGTGCCCATCACTGCTTTGCACACTGAGTTGCGGTGCGCCGGGGCTTCCGAAAGTGATCTTCGGCGCATCCTTCGGGTTAAGTGCGGGACTGCCTTGGTCGAAGACCACCGTAGCTTCGTCCCGGAAGCTGTTCATGTTGCTCGTCAGTGCAAGGTGCAGCACTGGCATGTTGGGCTGTTCAGCACCGCCGAACACGGCGCCGTTAGAAGGCTCCAACACCTTGGCTCCTTCATCGACCGTCGTGGTCACCATGGGGCCCGTGGCCTGCAACCAAAAACCTTGGCTGCTTTGCAGCACCCCATTAAGGTTGCCTTGGCCCACTCCGTTGGACCAGCTTACGGTGTTGCCGGTGGCAGGGTCGAAGATCCAGTAGATGTTCGCCACGTCAGCGCCCCTTATGATCTTGCCAAAATCGATCGGGCTGGGCAGTGGGTTGCTCACCATGTTCAAGCCATCATCACTGGGATTTCCCGTGTTGGTATAGCTCATGGGCAGCGAGATCGGGGTTTGGCCGATGTTGGGTGCACCCGTAACGTCCACGGTGAAGGCGGTGGTTGTGTAAAGCGTACTTCCGCTCCAAGCGAAGAACCCTTGGCCGGGCACCAGTGGCTGTGAGGTGCCGGAAACGCCGATGAGACTGACATCCAAGGAAGCCACAGGGCTGGTCTCATCGTACCACCGGATACTCGGCCACAGCGTGGTGCTTCCCACAGGGCTGTAGAAGAGCGGGAAGTCGGAGCCCGGGAAACCAGCGGTCACAAAATCGTCGTTCCAATTCGCAATGGTCTGGCCCGCGACAGGACTGCCGAGCATGCGCCAGTTCGTGGCACCCGCTGGGATATAACGCTGGACCGTGAGGTTGCCTGTGTAGCTGGCACCGGCCTGCAACTTGCCGAGACGTCCCGTTCCTAGGGCAGTGCTGATAAGGGTGACCGTACCTGCGGAGGCATCAAAAATTCCACCGTCCACTTGCAATGTACCACGGATATTGAGGATCGCATTGGTCACCGTTCCAGCGGGCGTGTTGTCATACAAGTTCCAAAGGTTCAGCGCGCCACCTGCACTAGTGAGGGAAGTGGCTGATGGACCCACAAGTCCTAGCGTGCTATTGTCATTGGCGGTCAGAATGCCATTGAAGGAGGCCGAATCTCCGTTCACAATGATCTGCGAACCACCATTCAACACCAGGTTTCCCCCAACATCCACTTGTAGATTCCTCAATTGGATAGCAGAGGTGTTGGTCACTGTGTGGCCGGCCTGAACGACCATGCTTGAGGTCGCGCTCCAAACCGCAGGGCCGTGCGGGCCGATCGGTGTGCTGCTCCAAATGGCATTGGTCACATTGCCGGAGCCTTGGCTATAATAGATGAGCGCCCCGGCCGTGGTGACATGGATGGTATCGCTATTGGTGGATGTTCCGCATCCGGTGCCTTCTGACCGTACACGATAGTAATAATCCGTGGCGGGATCGAGTCCTGTCACGGCATAGGAAGTGACATTGCCGACGCTCAAGTTCTGATAACCGGGGACGTAGGCGGTCGAACTTGCCGCATCCACGGATATGTTGTCGATCCCGCTGGATCCGCCCGCGGTTATTGGGGATGTCCCGTTCACGCGCGTGTTGGAGGTCATGATCCAGCGCAGGAAGAGCTGGGGTTGATCATCGCAGACGCTGGGCAAAGGCAACGCGTTCAGCACTCCGGCCGTGAAGTTGTTCGCCACGGTCACAGCACTTCCCGGCACATCGGTCCATATACCTGCAGCACCGATCATGTATTGCACCTTGAAATCACGGGGACCTGTGTTGGTGCTGCGTTGCGCCGAGGAGAGCGTCAAGCCGAATGAATTGCTGGTGTTGAGGTCGATCTCCCACCATTTGGTGCCGTTGCCATTGCTCCAATCATTGGTGGCTATCGAGCGGTCCGGGAGCGGATCCGCACCAGCGGCATAGCTGAGCGTGCCGGTGGAGGTTGTGCTGATCGTCCTCCCTTGGTTCACTGGCAGGCCGCCATCCGCTGTAGTGTTCGCCGAGCCATTGGGGAAGTTCCACTTCACCAATTGTGCTGCACCGCCGAAGGTGGGTGAAGGGCTAACATCAAGAAAATATCCTGTTGCACCTCCGGCAGCGTTCCACGTTGCGATGAAGTTGTCGCTGTTGATGACCGTGGGGTTTGTGGCCACAGGGACCTGAAGCACATCATTGTCGATCACCGTAAGTGTGTATGTGGTATCGGTTCCGACCGCTGTGCTTGGGGGACCCGTAACGCTTGTAATGGTGAATACGATGTCCTCGTCGCCGTCGCAGAGTGTATTGTCATTGAGCACTACGCTAGTGAATGCGTTACTGCTGCTTCCGGCAGGGAATACCACAGGTGAGGTGAAACTCGTGATGCGTCCATTGGGATCGGCCGCGCTGATCGTCACGCTCGTGGAATTCACTGGGCTAGGGGGGATTATGGATAGGGCAAGGTTGACCGGGCCGCCATTCTCGGCCACGGCGCTGGCGGAGCTGACGAACTGCACTGTCGTAGGGATGGCTTGGGTGGTGCCATTCACGATGATGTCGTTGCCAATGTTACCCCCAAGGCCGAACTGGCCGCCGTAAATGGGTTGTGCCTTGTAAGGGTAAAAGCGGATCGTCAAGGGCGTCTCTTGATCCAAGATGGAAAAGTTGCGTGTTGTGGTGTGTGGGAGAAAGTCGTTCACGTTGTTCGGGAAATTGACGATCCCGCCTACGTTGCTGGTGAAACCGTCGGCGCTGGTGCGGATCACCATCTTCAACGGAGCAGTAACACCAACTACACGGCGATAGGTAAAGGTCAGCTGGGTGATGGAAAACATCTTTCCCGGTAGCGGCGTGATTGTGAACTCCAGATAACGGTCCGTATTGGGGGATGTGTTATTGGGACTTGCCCAACCAGTAGAATTGAAAACGCCAGCAGCGGCTACCGGTAACAATGCGGATGAACGGGAGATCGCGGATGCCGTCAAACTTGCGTTGTTGAAGTTGGATGGCCAAGTGGCCTCGTTCCCGGCGGCCCCGCCAAGATCGAAGGTCAAGATCTGGGCAAAGCTCGAGAGTCCTCCAAAGAGGGCTATGATAGCAAGTATCACCGACCTTCGGGAGGCTGAGGGCAGAGACGTGGAGAAAGACTTCATGATGTCGGAGTTACGTTGCCGGAGCACGGAGGTTGCAAAAAATGCCCGGGGTGGTCAAAATTAGCTTTCCCAAGGGGATGTCAGGCGTTGTGCGGCAAAGGCTTTCAACATCGTTTCGTAACGCATGGTTCGTGACTCTTCGTGATTGGGGGTATAAACGGCATTTGGCGCGCCACGGATTATTTTCGCGGCCGCCGACAGCGATCGGCACCCAGCCCCATAGTTCAATGGATAGAATAGGAGTTTCCTAAACTCTAGATCCAGGTTCGACTCCTGGTGGGGCTACACATTCGATGAGCCATGGAAAAAGATGCGGCCACTCTAGGCATGGTGGCACTTTTCGAGCATTACAAGGAGCTTGGGGAAAAGGCCGTTGCGCAGGTGCGCGATGAGGATCTGCACCGCTTGCTCGGTAACGACGGCAACAGCATCGCCATTATCATGCGGCACATGGCGGGCAATATGCGCTCTCGGTTCACGGACTTCCTTGAGAGCGATGGTGAAAAGCCTTGGCGTGACCGCGAGGGCGAATTCGCTGAGACCACAGCAGGTCGTGCGGAGTTGCTGAACGATTGGAACGACGGATGGGAATGCTTCTTCTTGGCTGCGCGACCACTGAAGGATGAGGACCTGCATCGTATGGTGCTGATCCGTAACGAGGAACATACCGTATTGGATGCCCTGCAACGGCAATTGTCCCACTACGCCTATCACGTCGGACAGATCATTCTCTTAGCGCGCGCATTCACTAGGAACTCTTGGCATTCACTGTCCATTCCCCGCGGGGGAACGTCGGCATTCAACCGAAAGCACGGCCTGTAAATGGCTGGGACGTAGAGGTCTAAACATCTTCGTGTGTGAAACTGGGGGCAGCGCGCGAATGATGGCCCAAGTGGCCTTCTACCTTCGGCGCAACCCGTGTCGCGTCCATGCCCATTTCCCGGATCGTCGTCTTACTGGCCGTGCTCCTTTTGACCGGCGGTGTTTTGTTAGCCCAGCCGTTGAATGACGATTGTGCCAATGCCTCCCTGCTGTGCGCGGGTGAGGCCATCCCGGGTAACAATACCGGATCAACGGGTTCGCCTGGATTCTGTCCCGGCACTGGCGCTATGCTTTGGTATTCGTTCACCACCAACAGTGTTGGCGGATCGGTGGATGTGGCCATCGATGCCATCCAATGCCCCGATGTGGCGGGTATGGACAATGAACTGAGCGCGGTGGTGCTCAGCGGCGATGGTAGTTGTGCCCTTGGGTCCTTCACGGCGGCATCGACCTGCACGCAGGATTCCAGTTCGTTCTCACTGAGCACCGCCTCCCTTCAACCCAACACGCAATACTGGATCGTGGTGGCGGGCGTGGCCAATGGAGGGGCTGTTACTGATGCGCAATGCGGCTTCAATGTCACGGTGAGCGGACCGGGTGCCGATGTAGTGAACGTGGATTTCGATGCTGGTCCTGATGTAGTGATCCCCTTAGGAGGCACTACGCAGCTGCATGCCACTGGTGCCACTTCCTATTCGTGGAGTCCGGTCTCCGGATTGAGTGGCAACAGTATCCCCGATCCTATCGCCAGCCCTACCGAAAGCACGCTTTACACCGTCACAGGCCAGGTCGGTGCCTGCACGTTCAGTGATACCGTGCGTGTATCCGTGGTGCGACTCATCAACCCGGTGAACACCTTCACGCCCAATGGGGACGGGATCAACGATCTCTGGGACATCGCAGGCATCGAAAATTACCCACAAGCCGATGTAAGCGTGTATGACCGATGGGGCCAGCGCGTCTATCACAGCCTAGGATATAAAATGCCCTTTGATGGCGCTGGACTACCAACGGCCACCTACTACTGGTACATCCAATTGAACAATTTAAAAGGGTTGTCCGCTCCCTACACCGGATCGGTCACCATCATACGCTGATGCGGAAGTTGACCTTGCTGGCCTTCATCGCGTGCACTGCTGCGCATGCGCAACAGGTTCCGCAGTACACGCAGTACGTGCTCAACATGTTCGCCATCAATCCTGCTGTGGCCGGTAGCAAGGATTGCATCGACGTTCATTTAGGGTACCGTCAGCAATGGGTCGGCTTCCCGGGTGCACCCGTCACAGGTTGGGCTACCATCAGTGGCACCATCGGTCCCAAGCGCCGGTCTTTCCATGCCAATCGCCAAGGGATCGGTGCATTCGTACAGTCCGATGCGACGGGACCTTTGGGCCAAACGACCTTTCAGCTCGCTTATGCGTATCACGTGCAAATGAAGCGTGACGTCTTTCTTTCATTGGGCATGTTCGCAGGTGTGACGCAGGAGCGTCTTTCACTCGGGTTGGTGAATGCAACGGACAACAACGATCCCGCCTTATTGAACAGCAGCAGCGTGCTGGTGTATCCGGAGATCACCCCGGGACTTTGGCTTTACAGCAAGACCACTTGGGCGGGGCTTTCCATACAGCAAGCGCTAGGGAACCGCATCAAAGGCCTAGGCACGGACGGCCGTTTGACCCGCCATTTCGACCTCACCCTTGGTCATCGATACCGGGTAAGCAGGCACTTCGATGCGGTGCCGAGCGGCCTGTTGAAACTCTCACCGGGCTCGCCCGTGGCCCTGGACCTGGGAGTGATGATGGAATACAAGAAGCAGTTCGCCCTTGGGGTGAGCTATCGCAACCAAGATGCAGTGGCGTTCATGTTGAAGGTGCCTTTCTTGAAATACTTCTCCCTCGGTTACAGCTACGATGTCACCACCAGCAACCTCCGCGTGGGCGGGGCCAACACGCATGAAGTGGTCCTCTCGATCTATCCGTGCCCACCGTTGGACCCCTCCAAAGCGATCGTGAGATGCCCGATCTTTCAATGATGAGAAAAGTATCCCAACGGGCCTTCATACCGCTATTCCTGCTCGGAATGTGCAGCCTGTTGATCTCCTCCCGCGCTATAGCCCAAAATGCCCGCTTCTGGGTAGCGGGCAACGGCAATTGGGAGGATGCCTCGCACTGGTCCCTCACGGAGAATGGTGTCGGTGGAGCCGGTGCGCCCAGTTCACGCGACATCGTCACCATTGCATCCAATGGTGTTGAACTGGTGGTCCATATCGGCAGCGAGGTGGAAGCAGGAGGTTTGCAGATCGATGGAACACGAGGCGGTGTGACCTTGGCAGGCGAACAAGGGAAGCTCGTAGTAGCGGGTGATATTCGCATTAAAGGCAGTGTGGCCTGGCCTTACACGGGTTCAGTGGAATTGACAGCCCGGCGCGGTGTGGCGGAACTGGACCTCCGTGGCATTCCCATCTCGGGAAATGTGAGCCTCACAGGTGGGGGCACGTGGTCGATGCTTTCGGACCTGGTGCTCGCCGGGGACCATGGAATGGACCTTACGGCCGGGACCTTGGTCACCAATGGAAGCATGCTCAAAGCAGGAAGTTTGAGGTTCAGCGGGCACCGTACGAAGCATTTGATGGCCGGTGGATCGGTAGTGCTCCTTGACGCACCTATCGCATCAGGTACAACGGACAACATGGTCGATCCGGGCACATCCCGCCTTCTGGTCGCGGGTGTGCTGACACCTTGGGGTGATGGTCATCCGGAGCCGGCTGGCGACGAACGAGGCGTGAACAGTTGTGGCAACGGGCCTGGCCAGACCACGTTCACGATCAATGCGGCATTGGTAAGCAACTTCAACGGTTTCGGGGTCAGCTGCCATGGTGTCTGTGATGGTTCGGTTCATGTGTCGGTCACCGGAGGAGTAGGGCCATTCACCTACACGTGGGTGGGAGGGCCTACCACGGCCACTTGGAACAATGTGTGCCCGGGAAACCAGATCGTCATTGTTACCGATCAGGGGCAGTCGGTGAGTTGTGCCACCACCATACAAGTGACGGATCCGGCCCATTTGAGTGTGATCTTCAACGGCAATACAGCTCCGACCTGTTTTGGGATCTGCAACGGCAGTTCGAATGCCACAGCGGTGGGCGGAGTGCCTAACTACAATTATTCCTGGAACAACGGATTGGGGACCGGGAGCTCGTTCAATGCGCTGTGCCCCGGCAGTAATACGTTGCACGTGACGGATGCGAACCTGTGTTCTTTTGACACCACCTTCCTTTTCAACGTGCCCGCGATCGTGCCCAATCTTGTGGTCACAAATGCGATCTGTGCCGGTTCCTGCAATGGAACGGCGAGCGTGGCCCCCACAGGCGGGACCGGAACGTTGACCTACAACTGGGGCCCAGGTTCACCGCAAGGCGATGGGACCAACAGTGTTTCCCAGCTCTGCCCGGGAAACTGGTTCGTCACCATCATGGACGCGAATGGCTGCGATACCACCGTGCTGTTTCAGGTCACACAACCGTCAGCGATCCAGCCTAACGCGACGCATACCAATGCACTGTGCTTCAACTCGTGCGATGGCACGGCCACCGTTGCTCCTTCCGGCCCTTTGGGACCTTTCGCTTATGCATGGTCGCCGGCACCCGCTGTCGGGCAGGGAACAGCAGCAGTGAGCGGCCTTTGCGCAGGGACCTATCAAGTGGTCATCACTCAAACCGCGACGGGTTGCGATACCACGGTCTCATTCATCATAGCCGCACCTCCACCCTTGATACCGAATGGTGTCGTCGTCGATCCGCTTTGCTTCAACTCATGCGACGGGAGCATCACATTGGCCCCGACCGGAGCGCCCGCGCCTTACACGTATGTATGGTCACCGGTGCCACCTGTTGGCCAAGGGACGCCGGAGGTCGAGCAATTATGTGCCGGTGATTGGTCCGTGAACATCACCGACGCGGACGGCTGTGATACCACATTCAAATTCACCCTTACCGCTCCAGCGCCGATCACACCAAATGGTGCGCAGACGAATGTGACCTGCCATGGGGCATGCGACGGTACCGCCACGGTGGCCCCGACAGGAGGCACAGGCGCGTTCACCTACGTGTGGGATCCGATCCCGCCCGTGGGCCAAGGTTCGTCCACGGCCACCGGCCTTTGCGCGGGGGGATGGGCGGTCACGATCTCCGACCTGCATGGCTGCGATACCACTGTGCAGTTCGAGATCTCCGAGCCATCTCCATTTGCTGTCACGCAAACGCTGACCAATACCACTTGCGGTGGGAACTGTGATGGCACTGCGACCTTGACGGTTTCCGGTGGCTCTCCGGGATATACCTATTTGTGGACGCCCGCGCCGGGTAGCGGACAGGGCAGTGCATCGGTGAGCGACCTATGCCCCGGATCCTACACCGTGGCCATCAGTGATTCCGCCGGTTGCGATACCAGCTTGACCGTTTCCATCGTCCAGCCAACGCCGATCGCCGCCACGGCCACGGTCACGGATGCTTCCTGCAGTGATGCATGCGACGGTACCATTTCCCTAGCCACCACTGGCGGGCAACAACCGTATACTTGGAATTGGACCCCGGTACCTGGTAGCGGACAGGGTACGCCATCAGTTAGTGGCTTGTGCCCGGGAACATGGTCCGTGGAGATCTCCGACCAGTCCGCCTGTGATACCACGTTGATCTTCACTGTGGGTTCACCGGCACCGATCATTCCCACTGGCACCTCGACGAATGAGAATTGTGAAGCCGCATGCGATGGTACGGCCTCCATTGCGGCGAGCGGCGGTGATGGTGTATTCAACTATGTATGGACCCCGGATCCGGCATTCGGCCAAGGCACCCAATCCGTATCCGGCTTGTGCCCGGGAGACTGGAGTGTGACCATCACGGATGGCAATGGCTGCGACACCACATGGGCGTTCACGGTGCTCCCGGCCATACCCATCGTGGCCAGCGTTAGCACACATGATATTGCCTGTGGCGGGTCTTGCTCAGGTGAAGCAACGGTGGCCGCTTCCGGCGGCAGTGGCACGTTCACATACCTATGGGACCCGGCACCTGCAACGGGGCAGGGGACCAACAGTGTGACCGGACTGTGTGACGGACCCGCCACCGTGGTCGTGACGGACAGCTTAGGCTGTGATACCACACTGGCCTTTGTCATCCTCAAGAACGCCCCCATCAACCCTCATCTTTCGGTGACGGAAGAATCCTGCACGGGGCCTTGCACAGGCACCGCCAGCGCAGCACCGCAGGGTGGCGTCGGACCGTACAGCTACCTCTGGCAGCCTGCACCAGGTGGCGGCCAAGGGACCGATTCGGCTACCGGATTGTGTGCCGGTACGAATTATTCATTGTCCATCACGGACAGCCTTGGCTGCGATACGACCGTAAGTTTCAGCGTGGAGCCGTTCACGCCATTCGCACCGACCGTAAGTATCGCTTCGGTGAGTTGCATCGGTTCATGTGATGGCACTGCCACGGCCACGTTACCCAGTGGCGGAGTGTATACCTATTTCTGGGACCCGGTACCGCCGAGCGGCCAAGGTCTGCCCATGGCCAGCGGACTCTGTGCCGGGACGTATCAACTAACGGTTACGAATGTTGGCGGTTGCGATACAACGGTCTCCGTGGTCATAACGTCGCCTGCTCCCATCGATCCAGTGGCCACCATACAGCCGATCGGTTGCTCGGGACAATGCACGGGTTCCATCCATCTTGCCCCCACCGGTGGCAACGGAAGCTTCACCTACACTTGGTCTCCAACACCGGCTTCCGGACAGGGTACGTCAACGGCGAGCGGACTTTGTGCAGGGGATTGGATCGTTGCGATCACGGATGCCCATGGTTGCGATACCACGATCACCTTCTCGTTGACCGAACCCTTGACGCTGGCGGATACGTCGGATGTTGCGCCCAGCCATTGCACCGTTTGTGATGGGTCGCTCGATATCCATGTTTCAGGAGGCAATGCCCCTTACACCTTCACGTGGGGACCGCCGCTGAACATCACATCCTCGGACAGTGTGCAGATCGGTCTCTGCGCGGGTCTATACACGGTCACCATCACTGATGCTTCCGGTTGCAGCATTCAGCAGACCTATGTCATCAGTGACTCGAATGGCGAGCAGCTATCCGTGACCGACGGGACAACGACATGTCCGGCCACCTGTGACGGTGCTGTCTCAGTAGTGTTCAACTGCGCAGTTGCACCCTGCACCGTGGCTTGGTCGGATGGAATGGGTAACAACCTCGGCCTCTCCACCGATTCGATCAGCGGCCTCTGCGCCGGAGACTATCTCGTATCGGTCACCAACGGTAACGGGTGTACCTCCATAGATACTGCGCGGGTCATAGCGCCCCCAAACGTTGTGGCCACCGCCAGCAGTACTCCGGTAACCTGCGCATCGGATTGCGACGGTACCGCCACGGTCGATATAAGCGGTGGAACGGGCCCATTCACGATCATGTGGTCGCCCGAACCTGATGCTGGCCAAGGCACTCCGCATGCCACGGGATTGTGTCCCGGTCCTTACACCATCGCCGTTGCAGACCTTGCCGGTTGTGATACAGTAACCACAGTTCAAGTAACGGCACCAACACCCATCACCGTTGCTGCCATGGTGACGGGGGTCGGATGCGCGGGTGAATGCAACGGTTCCATAGCGCTGGATATCCAAGGTGGAAATGCCAACTACACCATTTCATGGACACCCACACCTGCGATCGGTCAAGGGAACACAGTGGCGGCCGGTCTTTGTCCGGGCAGCTATAGCGTCACCGTTACCGATGCGAATGGATGTGACACCACCGTGAGTTTCATTTTAGTGGACCCGCAGCCTCTTCTATTGGAAGATTCCACGACCACCTTGAGCCATTGCGGCGTTTGCGATGGCACCGCTTCGGTGAATGCGACGGGTGGAACGGGTGCGGTCCTGATCACTTGGACGAACGCAGCCGGTGACACGGTGGGCACGGGCGCTTCGGCCATCGGTCTTTGCGCTGGCATCTATCATGTGCAGGCAACGGATGCGAATGGTTGCAGCACCGATCAGATCTTCGCTATCGCCGATGAAGGCGGAGAGGCCATCAGCGCGATAAATGGGTTGACGCTCTGCGCGAATTCCTGTGACGGACTCGTAAGCGTCGATCACACCTGCGACAATGCACCCTGTACGGTAAGCTGGTATAGTACGGGCGGGCTGTTGCTGGCCCAAGGCACGGATTCGTTGACGGGGCTTTGTCCCGGAACCTACTTAGTGACGGTCATCGACGGCATCGGATGCACCTCGATGGATACCGCCCTGGTGGTGCCGAGCCAAGAGATCATACCGAACATCTCCAGCACGGCAGTAAGCTGTGTCTCGCTTTGTGACGGAACGGCAACGGCGGTACCCAGTGGTGGTATTGCCCCGTACACTTTTGTCTGGTCCCCTGAACCGGGAGCTGGTCAGGGCACTTCCACTGCATCGGACCTATGCGCAGGCACGTGGTCGGTGGCGATCACGGACTCTGCTGGCTGCGATACAGTGGTAAGCGTAGTGGTAGCCACACCGGTTGCGTTGTCGGTGGCAGCGCAGGTGAATGACGTCTCGTGCGCTGGCGCATGTGACGGCAACATCACCGTTACCCCAGCGGGAGGCAGTGGCACGTACACCTATAACTGGTCGCCCTTGCCGCCGAGTGGCTCTGGAAGCAATACTGCGTCCGATCTCTGCCCCGGTCAATGGTCCGTCACGGTGGCCGATGTGAACGGTTGCGACACCACGCTGACCTATATGATCACCGAGCCGGATACGCTTTCCGTTCAGACGAATAGCACGCTTAGCTCGTGCGGCCTTTGCAGCGGCACCGCGAACGCGCAAGCCATGGGAGGCACGGCGCCTTACATATACACGTGGATGCAGGCTGGTGGGATCACCGCGACGGACAGCGCCGTGACCGATCTCTGCGCAGGCCTCTATACCATCGCGGTGACAGATGCCCATGGATGCACGGCACAGACCGCGGTGCCGATCAGTGATATTCAGGGCGACACGGTTACCACAACGGACTTCCTGCTTTCCTGCGCTGGCCTGTGCAATGGCGTTGTATCAGCAGCCTATAACTGCAGCGTACCCATTTGCACGGTGGCTTGGTTCGATGTATCCGGCAACGACCTGAGCGAGTCGAGCGACACCCTGAGCGGTCAATGTGCTGGCATGTACTTCGTCCAAGTGACCAACGGTTCCGGCTGCATCACGATCGATACGGCGAACGTTGTCGCTGCACCTCCTCTCGAGGCCGGATTGTCCTTCCAAGGTGAAACATGTAACGGACCTTGTGATGGCACTGCATCGGTGTCGCCAAGCGGGGGCTCCGGAGTGGGCTACACCTTGGTCTGGACCCCATTGCCGTCCATGGGTCAAGGAACCGATCAAGTGACCGGCTTATGCGCAGGCGATTGGTCGGTCAACATCACAGACGACCAAGGATGCGGCCTCGACTTTCCTTTCGCGATCTTGCCCTATGTGCCGATCAACGCCGTGGCGGACATTCAACCGGCCACATGTAACGGATCTTGCAACGGAAGCATTTCGTTGGCTGTGTCCGGTGGGGTGGGTGTGTACTCCTTCAATTGGACGCCTGAGCCGGGTTCCGGACAAGGAACGCCTATCGCAGGTGACCTCTGCGCAGGTCTTTGGAGTGCAACAATTACGGATGAGGCAGGTTGCGACTCGACCGTCACCTATACAATCATTGAGCCTGCGGCATTGACAGTGGTGGTGGATACGGTTATTCCTTCGAGTTGCACCAATTCGGTGGATGGTGCGATCTCCATTACCGTGACGGGTGGTACGCCGAACTATGTCCTTGCTTGGACAGGACCCAACAACTTCGCCTCCAGCGATGAAGACCTTGTCGGTCTCCCCTCAGGTACGTATGATGTGACCGTGACCGATCTAAGCGGATGCCAAACTGAACTGCAGGTGGTGGTGGGTGAAGAAAACCCGGTCGTCGCCAATGCAGGCCCCGACGTCACCGCGTGCGCTGATGTCGGTCTGGTGCTGGATGGCTCCACCAGCGTGCAAGCTGCCACCTATCAATGGACGGATGAACAGGGTGCGATAGTAGGTACGGACACCACCGTTGACCTGAATGCCGTGTCGCCCGGTATACACACCTACGTGCTTACCGTCACCAACGGGCAATGCAGCGCAACGGATACGGTGATCGCGACGATACTTCCTGTACCCACTGCAAATGCAGGAGCTGACCAGACCATCTACGTGGATGGCACGGTCGTGCTGGGCGGCGATCCCGCAGGAACTCCCGGAAGTGCATTCCAATGGCAGCCGGATAGTTTGGTCAACCCGGCCCAAGCCCAGAACCCGTCCGCATTCGTGAACAGCACCACCTTGTTCATCCTGACGGTAACGGGAGTGGATGGCTGTGTCAATGTGGATTCCGTGCTCATCACCGTGGTGCCTGAAGTGAAGGTGCCAAGTGGCTTCAGCCCAAATGGCGATGGGCATAATGATATCTGGCAACTGGACTTTACGAACCTCTTCCCCAAGCTGGAGGTGAATGTCTTTAACCGCTGGGGTGAACCCTTGTTCCACAGTATCGGGTATAACGTCCCTTGGGATGGGCGTTTTGATGGCAAGCTCGTTCCGGTAGGGACCTATTACTACACGATCGAGTTGCATGATCCAAAATACCCCGATCCACTCACTGGTCCACTGACCGTGATCCACTGACCGATGGCGATCATTCGGAACTTCCTCCTACTCTTCCTCGGGACACTGTCCGCGCAGGTAGCGCGGGCGCAGCAATTGCCGCAGGTCACCCAATACAACACATTGGACTACCTCTTCGACCCGGCAGTCGCAGGCAGTAGACCCTTGTTTGAAATACACGGGGCGCAACGCAACCAGTGGGTAGGCATCCAGGATGCTCCCCGGACGTTCGTCTTGAGTGCCGAAACCCCGCTGGGATCCAATATGGGGGTCGGAGGTTATGTCTTCACGGACAACGTGGGTCCCACGCGGCGAACAGGTGTGCAATTCAGCTATGCCTACCAGCTGAAGTTGACGAAGGACATCAAGCTGGGCTTGGGCCTTTCCTTCGGCATGTTGCAGTTCCTCATCGACGGTTCCCAGATCCAGTTCCACGACGCTGATGAACCATTACTCGATGGTCAGGTCCGAGGATCTTTGGTCCCTGATGCCACCTTCGGTCTCTACCTCTACCATGAGAAGTGGTGGTTTGGCGCCACTGCACCCCAGTTGCTTCACAATAAGGTGGGGTTCTATAATGCCAACGACCAGTCCTTCAGCCAGCTACAGACCCACTATTATGTGATGGCCGGATACCGATTTCCACTGGGCGAAGACCTCAAGTTGGAGCCGTCCGTATTTCTGCGCTACGTGGACCCTGTGCCTCCCCAAGCCGACCTCACGGCCACTTTGCGCTACAAGGACATGCTCTGGCTAGGGGTCACTTACAGGACGCAGGATGCGATCTGCATCAATGTGGGGTATTGGCTGAAAAGGAGTTTCCAATTCGGCTATAGTTATGATATGACCACCAGCGCATTACAGAACTACAGTTCGGGCACGCATGAGATCACTCTGGGAGTCACCTTTGGGAAGGCTCCTCCCAAAGCGGTCAGCGCTGGTGCTGTGGAAGCCCCGAAGCCTTGACCTGGGCTTTCAGGCAAAAGGCAACCTCGGCCTAGCCCTCAGCGTCCTCGCGGCAACCTGGTTAACTTGCGGCACCTTCCGGAGCTGCATTTGAGCCCGAGGCGGACTTCGGACCGATGAACTGTAGGAGCCTTACTAGTCACATACTTCATCTGTGCCTTGCCCTGAATTTTGGGGTGGTCGCCCAAGCAGCGGTCGGCTCTTCCTCCAACTTTAGTGTTGCACAGGCCCTCGCACCTGGCGCAGGGACCGATGGGACCGCTGTGCTTTGTAGCAACGGCCCTGCGATCCAGATGATCGATTCATTGGGCAGTTTCCCTGATCCCGGAGGGAGTTGGGATGGTCCACTAGCCCATCCCGGCACCTTCGATCCGGCAACGGATGGACCTGGCATATTCACCTATACGGTGGTCGGAACGCCATCCACCACGGCCACGGTGACAGTTACGGTCCAACAGGCTCCTAATGCAGGAAGTGATAACAGCATCACCGTCTG
Source organism: Flavobacteriales bacterium (assembly GCA_041691695.1). Classification (GTDB taxonomy): domain Bacteria; phylum Bacteroidota; class Bacteroidia; order Flavobacteriales_F; family PHOS-HE28; genus PHOS-HE28. Next base: position 7,950 of record JBEPUG010000027.1, on the reverse strand, counting down.
CAGTAACGATGCGGCATTCAACCTCATAGACCGCTTGGGCGGAACGCCGGACATTGGTGGCACCTGGTCCGGAGGCGATCCCGTATTCACCCCGGGGACGAGCTTGGCAGGAGCATTCACCTACACCGTTCCGGGTTCTTCTCCTTGCGGGGATGCTACGGCGATAGTGACCGTCACGGTCCAACAGGCACCGAATGCGGGCTCCAATAACTCGCTCAACACATGCAGCGATGGGCCGGCAGTGGATCTCTTCAGCTTGTTGGGAGGCACCCCGGATGTGGGCGGTGCTTGGACCTTAGGAGGGTTTCCTGCAAGCAATGTCTTCGACCCCGGATCCTCGACGCCGGGAACGTATACCTATACGGTGAACGGTGCGCCGCCTTGTGTGAATGCTTCTTCCACGGTCGTGGTAACAGTAGTGCAGGCGCCGAATGCGGGTCTTGGTCGCAGCATATCGGTCTGCAGTGATGATGTCGCGTTCGCATTGATCGGCCAGTTGGGCGGAACACCTGATCCGAGCGGCACATGGAGCGGAGGGAGCGACACCTTCGACCCCGGTGCACACGCTGCAGGTACCTACTCGTTCGACTATACTGTTCCCGGAAGCAGCCCTTGCATCGATGCCACTGCCACACTAGCGATCACCGTTCTACAAACGCCCTATGCGGGTCTCGACAGCGCGGTGACCCTTTGCAGCAATGATCCAACGGTGGACCTGGTCGACTTCTTGGGGGGTACGCCTGACGCGGGTGGGACCTGGACAGGACCGAACGGTCCACATTCGGACCAATTCCAGCCGAGTTTGGATGTCAGTGGGGATTATGTTTATCAGGTCACCGGGCAGGCCCCATGCGTGCCGGCGATAGCGACCGTTTCCATTACGGTGAACACGGCTCCCAATGCCGGTACCAGTGTGAGTATTGTACATTGCTCCAACGAGGCGGCGTTCACGCTGATCTCCCAGCTGGGTGGTACTCCGGATAATGGGGGTACATGGAGTGACCCCGTTGGAGACCCTTTCCCCGGAGGCGTCTTCACACCAGGGGTGACCGTCCCCGGCCTTTACACCTATGAAGTTGCGGCGCTGTCCCCATGCGCCCCTGCGCTGGCCACGGTCAATGTGGCCATTGTCACAGCGCCGAATGCTGGGGAGGATAGTACCTATACGGTCTGTAGCAGTGACGCCGTGTTTTCGCTCTTCGAGCATTTGGCGGGAACCCCAAATGTAGGAGGGACTTGGAGCGGCCCTTCCGGCCCAGTGCCTTCCGGAACATTCATTCCAGGCACAAGCGTTCCGGGAGCTTACATCTACCTCGTAACGGGCAGTGCGCCGTGTGCCAATGCGACGGCAGCTGTAACGATCAGTGTGTCGCAGGCGGGAAATGCGGGTAGCAACGGCATGGTCACCCTCTGCAGCAACAGCCCGAATGATAACCTGTATACCCACCTCGGAGGAACGCCTGATGTGGGTGGGACTTGGACGATGCCGGGTGGTGCGGAGCTGCCTGGCGGTATTTATCAGCCGGCGGATCCAGCGGATCCCGCAGGGATATACTCCTACACCATCACCGGCGCTTTGCCCTGTCCAACTGTGGCATCCACGGTCCAAGTGGTAGAATATCAGGCTCCGCTTGCTGGTACGGATGGGAGTACGATCGTGTGCAGCACCGGTGCTGCATTCGGATTAGCAAGTGTCTTGGGCGGAACAGTTAATGCGGGCGGGGCTTGGATCGATGCCGGAGGTTCTGCTGCATCCTCAACCTTTATCCCGGGAGCATCAGTGCCGGGGCAGTTCCGCTATGTGGTGGCGGGTATCGCACCCTGTCCAAATGATACCAGCGAGGTAACGGTGAACGTGGTCCCTGCTGCAGTGACCGGTTCCAACGGAACTGCCGTGGTGTGCAGCGATGATGGTCCTGTTGCATTGTTCCCCTTGTTGGGAGGTACTCCGGATGCCACTGGGACTTGGTCGGACCCGACAAGCGCCGCGAACAATGGTACTTATATCCCCGGCCCAGGGGCATTGTCTGGGGCATATACCTACACGGTGACAGGCCAAAGCCCATGTGCTAACGCAAATGCCACGGTCACTGTGACCCAGCATCGCCGGCCTGTGGCAGGAACGAACGGCACCCTGCAATTGTGCAGTACGGCCGTGGCGACCGACCTCTTCGGCAGCCTCGGGGGAATACCTGATGCCGGCGGGGCTTGGACCGGACCGGGAGGCGCTCCGAGCAGCGGTGTGTTCATCCCGACGGTGAGCGGCACATTCGTCTATAAGTACCGCGTTACCGGTACCGCACCCTGCGCACCGGACAGTGCGACAGTGACGGTTACGGTCACTCAAGCGCCCAATGCCGGTGGCAGCGGGGAACTGACCATCTGTTCCGGTCAGGCGACGGTGGATCTTTTCACAGGGATCGTGGGCCCGCATGATCTCAATGGAACATGGTATGATGATGATGTCACTGGAAGACTGAGTACGAATTTCTTCGATCCGGGAATACCAAGTCAACTTCCGGCAGGGCACTATTCATTCACCTATGTGGTGCCGGCAAACGGTCTTTGTGTTGCGGACAGTTCGACCGTTGGCGTCACCATTGTGGCGCAGTTGAATGCGGGCTCGAATGGTACGGTCACCGTATGCAGTTCGGAAACCCAGGTCAACCTTTTCACCGGGCTCAGCGGAACTCCGCAACCGGGCGGTACATGGATAGATCTGGACAATACAGGACTCGTCACGGGACAGTACTTCAATGCGAATGGCGTTGCCGGAACGGGACCCTATCACTTCCGCTATCGCTTGACCGGCGCCTTGGGCTGTGCCTCGGATTCCGCGGTAGCCTCGGTGACGGTGGTGACTGCGCCGAACGCGGGGGTGGATGCCAGCGCCAACTTCTGTAGCACCGGCGCGCCTGTGGGTCTCTTTACGTATTTGGGTCCTCTGGCCCAGATCAATGGAACTTGGCGAATGCCGCCACCCGGCAACCAAGTGTTCAGTGGCACCTATGATCCGTCCTCCTTCACTCCGGGCAATTACACCTATACGGTGAATGGCACGCCGCCTTGTGCCAACGCCGTGGCCACCATCAATGTGATGGAAACTCCGGGTCCGGAAGCCGGATCTCCCACTGTGGCAACCGTTTGCTCAAGCGATGTCCCCTTCAACATGACCCAGCGCTTAGGGGGTGCTCCGGATACCACAGGAACTTGGATGGCCCCGAACAATACGGTGCATTCCAACCTCTTCGTTCCCGGCCTGGATACCCCCGGTGTCTATCTCTATACCGTGTCGGGCGTTTTCCCTTGCGGGAATGTGACCGTCTCCCTTACAGTGAACGTCAACACTGCCGCATACGCAGGTGCCGATGTCTCCACCACCGTATGCAATAATTCATCAAGTTTCCTGCTGTTCCCTCTCTTGGCGCCAAGCGGGGCACAGAGTGGGGGTGCTTGGTTCGACCCGGCCATGGCACCCTTTCCCTCGGCCAACTATGTGCCAGGGACGAGCCAATCGGGCACGTATACTTATACGGTGACAGGCGTTGCGCCATGCGGAGCGGACACCGCCACGGTCACTGTTTTTGTAACGCCTGCGCCCAATGCGGGAACCAACACCAGTGCCACATTCTGCTCAAATGGTCCTGCGGTCTCCTTGGTGAGCCTGTTGACCGGTGCCGATCCCACCGGCACATGGGTCGGACCGGCCCCAGCGGATCTTTATTTCAGCGGAACATTCCTGCCCGGGACAAGTGCAGCAGGGCTTTATACCTACCGTGTGCAAGGACTTCCGCCGTGCGCTAATGATAGCAGCACGGTGACCGTATCGGTGGCTCTCGCACCGAATGCCGGGATCAGTAGAAGTATCACCGTATGTTCTTCGCCCTTCCCCTTCGCCATGGTGGATAGCCTTGGCGGTCTGCCTGCTTTGAACGGGTCTTGGACGGTCTTGCCGGGTGGGCAGGCCAATAATGGGATCTTCACCCCGTCCACGCCAGGCACATACAGCTTCAAGTACACCGTCACGGGATCATCTTCTTGTGGACCTGCCCAAGCCACGCTTTCCATCACCGTGAATCCGTCACCGAATGCAGGTGTTCACGGCACGCTCACGCTATGCACGACCAGCGGGGTCACTTCCTTATTCCCGGCGTTGGGCGGTAGTCCTCAATCCGGGGGGACGTGGACATTCCAAGGAGTTGCGCATGGGGGCAGTGTCGATCCCAATACGGATATCTCCGGCGATTATCTCTACACCGTGAATGGTGTTGCGCCTTGTCCAAGTGCGAGCGCAAGTGTCACGGTGACGTTGAATCACGCACCCAATGCGGGAAGCAATGGCGTGCTCACCATTTGCGACAATGCCACTACACCCATCATTCTAAGTGAGGTTTTGAGCGGGGCCCATGACCAAGGCGGAACTTGGACGTTGGGAGGGAATCCGGTCTCTGAGATCTATCTCCCTGGCAACTATGTACCAGGGGTCCATACGTTCACCTACACGGTAGCCGGGGTGGCTCCTTGTTTGGCGAGCATGGCACAGGTGACGATCGTACAGAACGTCGCCTCGAATGCGGGCAATGATGCTTCGCTGGTGGTGTGCAGTACGGACGCTGCTGTGAACCTTTCCAGCCTATTAGGCGGGGCTGATGCTACGGGGAACTGGATCGATGCCAGCGGAGCTCCCGCTTCGCCCACGTTCCTGCCTGCCACGCATGCCCCAGGTGTCTGGGTATACCAGTATATCGTGCTAGGGAATGCGCCGTGTGCCAATGATTCCTCCACGGTTTCCATTACCGTGAATCGCAAGCCGCAAGCAGGAGTGAGCACGGCCCCTCAGATCTGCAACAATGCTAGCTCGTTATCCCTTCTGGGCCTCCTCGGCGGTGCCCCGGACAACAACGGCACGTGGGTCTTCCAGCCCGCTATCGGGTCGGCAGTGCCGCATGGACCCGTGTTCAACCCGCTGGTGGACGCCCCAGGGGCCTATGTGTATACCGTGCCCGGCAGTGCTCCTTGTGGAAACGCCACGGCCACGGCGCAGATCACCTTGGTGCCCGCACCCAACGCTGGGACCTCCGGGGCGATCAGCGTATGCGCCAGTGAATCCGCATTCTTTCTCTTTCCTGTGCTGGGTGGATCACCGGCCTCGGGTGGCCAATGGGCCGATGACGATGGGACCGGACAGTTGAACAACGGGATATTCAACGCTGCAGCCGCGGGCCCAGGGCTGTATCACTTCACCTATACCATTGCGGGTGTTGGGGCTTGTGCAAGCGCCTCGTCGATCGTTTCCGTCACCGTGACATCTGCCTTGTATGCCGGGGCGGACAATTCCATCTCACTCTGCACAAGTGAAACGAATGCGAACCTATTCTCCTTCCTTGGCGGCTCACCACAACCCGGCGGGACATGGACCGGAGTGGAAAGCTCCGCAGGACTCACCAATGGTGTGCTGAACGCTGGAGTCGCTGGCATTGGAACGCGACACTATCGCTACGTACTTGCGGGATCGGGGAATTGCACACCGGATACGGCCGTGATCACTGCGACCATTCTCAATGGACCTATCGCTGGCAATGATGGCTTCATCTCCACCTGCTCCAATGCATCGCCCGTCAACCTCTCTTCGTTGCTTGGCGGACAGCACGACCTGAATGGCACATGGTATTATCCCAATGCCGGAGGCGCGTTGACCGGTTCAACCCTCTTGCCGGCTACTGATCCCGCAGGAGCGTATCTCTATGTGGTCCCAGCCATCGGGAATTGCCCGGCTGATTCCGCTACGGTGACGGTCACGATACCCACGGCACCTAACGCTGGGGCGAATGGCACCTTGGCATTTTGCTCGGATGGATCTCCTCAAGACCTCGGGAACGGCCTCGGCGGCACTCCCGAGGCTAATGGGTCCTGGTTCCAAGGCAATCCGGCAGTGCTGCATTCCAATATCTATGATCCCGCTACCGACAATCCGGGACCCTATACCTATCGCGTGATCGGCCAATCGCCGTGTGCGAATGCTGAAGCGACGGTGATCGTTTCGGAGGTCACTGCCCCGTTCGCAGGGCAGGACAACAGCTACACCGCCTGCGAAGATGTGGGACCGTTCAATATGTTCCTGCATTTGGCGGGCAATCCACAAAGCAGCGGTTACTGGCGTAAGCTGGGGCCTCCGGTCACGCCGCACACTTCAACCTATAATCCATCCGTGGATTCGAGCGGTGTGTTCCTCTATATTGTGAATGGCAACGCTCCTTGTGCCAATGACACGGCGCGCCTTACAGTGGTGGAAGTGCCGGCGCCGGATGCGGGCAACAGTTCGACCATCACGGCATGCCCAACGGATCAGGCGGTCGACATCTTCGGAGCACTTGGGCCCAACGCGGACACCACTGGTTCATGGACCGGTCCCAATGTGGGGCTCTTGAACGGAAACATGTTCGATGCTACGGTAGTGACCATAGGCACGTACGTATTCACATATGTGGTTACCGCACAGTCGCCTTGCGTGAATGATTCCGCTACCATATCCGTGAATGTCGGGGCCGGCCAGAATGCGGGCATTGGCGGAAATGATAGCATCTGTGGCTCACTGACGGACTATGACCTGTTCAACTCCTTGAACGGCTCTCCTGATCTCGGTGGTGTTTGGACGGAGCAGACGGGCACCGGCGCGATCAGCGATCACTTCCTTGATGCCACGGCATTGATCCCGAATGCGGCGTACACGTTGGTCTACACCTTGTTGGACACAACGTGTGGAAGTATCTCAAGCACGGTCGATCTCTATATCGCGTCATTCCCAAGTCCGGGCGGCGACAGTTCAATCGTGCTTTGCACGACTTCACCTCTTGTACTATTAGCCGACCTGCTCACCGGTCAGGTCCAGTCCGGGGGCACATGGACGGGGCCATCCGGTTCGGCGCATGCTGCCACCTTGGATCCCTCAGCGGATGGTTCCGGGGCCTATACCTACCACCTGAGTGGGACGCAGTTCTGCTCCGATACCAGCGCTCAGGTCATGGTCGTGGTGGATCAACCAGCTTATGCAGGTGCCGACAGTTCCACCTTAGTGTGCAATAGTGGTCCGGTAGCACTGTTCCCCTTGCTCGCGAACGCTCCCCAGATCGGAGGAACATGGAGCGACATCAATGGCAGCGGCGCTTTGACGGGCGACACGGTGGATGTGGGGTTGTTGGCTCCAGGTACATATGTGTTCAGTTACCAAGTGGATGTGGCAGGTTGTCCTTCCGATACGTCGGAGATCGCGTTGCATGTGGTGGATGGCGTGAGCGTGCAGAATGTGGAGCGGACCTGTGACGAGAAGTACCGGACCTATGTGGTAAGCTTCACCATTTCGGGCGGAGATCCGGCAGGTTATGCGGTCTCTGGCGGCCAGGGTTCACTCACCGCGGAGGCCCCGTATGTCTTCACTAGTGCACCGATCTTCACCAGCCAAGGGTTCCTGTTCTCAGTGGATGACGAGAACCACTGCGCACCCCAAGCGGTCGAAGGTGTGACGCCATGCAATTTCGACGAACCTGTGCAGGTTCCGCAATCCTTCACACCCAACGGTGATGGCATCAACGACCGTCTCATCATTCCCGGGATCGAAGGATTCCCGAGTAACAACATCGTGATCTTCAACCGATGGGGCGGGCAGGTGTACAAGGCCTCCGGCTACGACAACGTGCACGTGTTCTGGGACGGCAGCTCACCCAACGCCCTGCTTTCGGGCGATGCCACAACGGGCACGTATTATTATGTGTTGGATCTCGGTAACGGTGGGGACGCGGTGAAAGGCTTTATCTACTTGAACCGATGAAGGCCTTTGGACATATCGCACGGTTCGCTGGTGTGCTGGTCTTAGGACACACAGCGGTAGCGGCTTATGCACAGCAGGACCCGCTGTATAGCCAGTACATGTTCAATACATTGGCCTTCAATCCG
>JBEPUG010000026.1:0-26251 GCA_041691695.1 Flavobacteriales bacterium | reverse complement strand
ATGTCATCCTCAACCTCCCTCAACCTCCCTCACCTCCCTCACCTCCCTTTCCTCCCTCACCTCACCGTCTTCTCCGCGCCTCTCGCCTTCGCCTAGGCAAGCCGCTTCAGCGAATCACGGTCCGCTGTCCAAAAACAACGGTACCTAGTGCATCATCGGCGTCCATCGGCACTGATCGGTGGTTCGCATTCGATCCTATAGGATACTGGATCCTGTCAAAGGAATTCCAGTCCAACCCACGCCGCAGGCGCCAATACAAGATCGCTTCGTCGAAGACTCCTCGCGAAGACGTTACGAATAGTTGTGGAGCCGAATTTCCCGACCTTCGCGGCCCCATACACCATACCCATGCCCACTATCTCCCAGAAAGGCCACGTGATGCCTTCCTCGCCAATCCGCAAGCTGGTCCCCTTCGCTGAAGCCGCTCGGAGGCGCGGCACCGAGGTCCTCCACCTCAACATCGGCCAGCCCGACATCCACAGTCCGCAGATCGCCTTGGACGCCGTGCGCCACACCAACCTCACCGTGGTGGAATACACCCACAGCGCCGGCGTGGAGAGCTACCGCAAGGGCTTGGTCGACTACTACAAGGGCCATGGCATTATCGTGGACCATGAGCAGATCATCATCACCACCGGCGGTTCCGAGGCCTTGCTCTTCGCCATGATGAGTTGCTTCGACCCCGGCGACGAACTCATCATTCCCGAGCCCTTCTACGCCAACTACAACGCCTTCGCCGTCTCCGCAGGCATCACCGTGGTGCCGTTGCAGAGTTCCATCGAGGACGGATTCGAGCTTCCGCCGGCCGGCGCCTTCGAGGCGCACATCACCCCGCGTACCAAGGGCATCCTCATATGCAACCCAGGCAATCCCACAGGGCGCGTCTACAACGCCGACGAACTGGAGCGCCTACGCGAAGTGGTGAAGAAGCACGATCTCTTCCTCTTCGCAGACGAGGTGTACCGCGAGTTCTGCTACGATGGCACCGAGCACATCAGCGCGATGACGCTGCCGGGCCTCGAGGAGAATGTCGTGCTGATCGACAGTGTGAGCAAGCGCTACAGCATGTGCGGTGCGCGCGTGGGCGCCTTCATTACCCGCAACGCCGAGCTGCTCGCCACTGCCATGAAGTTCGCCCAGGCACGCCTCAGCCCGCCCACTTTTGGTCAGATCGCCTCCGAGGCCGCACTGCTCACGCCACAGAGCTACTTCGAAGAGGTGAACATCGAATACCGCCAGCGCCGCGACCTGCTGGTGAATGGCCTCAACACCATCCCCGGAGTATTCTGCCCCATGCCCAAGGGCGCATTCTACTGCGTGGCCGAGCTGCCCGTGGATGATGCCGATGTATTCTGCCAATGGCTCCTCGAGGAATTCGAGCACCACGGCCACACCGTGATGATGGCTCCCGCCAGCGGCTTCTACGCCGAGCCGGGACCGGGAAAGCGCCAAGTGCGACTCGCTTACGTGCTGGAAAAGCCCAAGCTCGAACTCGCCGTGGAATGCCTCCGCGTAGCGCTGGAGCAGTACGCCAAGGTCATGGCCAAGAGTGCCAAAAGCATTGCGACGAACTAGCTCTACCAAAAGCCACAAGCCAAAAGCTTCAAGCCACAAGCTTGCGGACGCACAGTTTGGAGCTTGCAGCTTAAAGCTAGTGGCTTGAGGCTCACGATCCAGACTCGCGACTCAGGACTCGCGACTTAGGACTCACGACTGGCCACTGGTATCCATCGACACACAAATGGTATCATGTAGAACGCACCAAGCTTAAGAAGCCTGCCTCCAGCAGAATTCCCAATAGTTGAAAACTCACTCTGGTTCCACTCTCTGAAAATTGAGCAGGACCTAATTTGCGGCTTCTCGGGGTTGGTTGTCTTCACTAAGTAGGCGCGGCCACTTTCGACCGCATACATACTTGACTCACCACCATGAGCCGTCTTCTTTATTCCCTCGGTTTTTATCGCAGTGCGCTTTCGGTGAAAGGAAATGCGGTTTTCCTAGCAATCGTGATATCAAGCTTTGGGGTGCTACTTCCTAATACACTGGTGGCTCAAACAGCAACCGACGCATGCGGTCTTCTTCCCGGAAATAAATATCCGGTCAATCCCAATGGAGACTGTATCGGGCATGTTTTCAATCTCCTCAGTGGTTGGACAGGGACAGCTGGCTACCCATCTTGTGCGGCTGTTAATCAGGCTGATGGATTTGCTTGGTTCACGGCATCAGCGACCAATACTACAATTGAATATGCGCCTGATTTAACATTTGATTTTTTTGATGCTGTATTGCAAATTTTGGACGGATGCAGTGCTAGTCCAACACAACTTGGTTGCGCAAACACTGGCACATTCTGGGCGACCGAAACAATCACAATACCCACCATTCCAGGAAACAATTACGTTATTCGAGTGCAACGCGTGGGTAGCAATAGCGGAATGACTGGAAGCTTGTGTATTCATAGTTTGCACCCTCCTCTTCCAACCACCGGGAATTGCACATACACCTTGACCCTAAGGGATGCTATTGGAAATGGATGGAGCAACTCTTTCTTTCCAGGTCAAACAACTTCATCAGTGGAAATCTTGATTGGCGGAATTAGTTATGGCAGCTACGCACAGACTTATTTCAGCGGCACTCCACCTATCACATTTGGAGTGAATGACGGGCAAGTCGTGCAGCTTATATACGACGCTTCAGGCCCTAGTCAATCAGATAATTCATTCAAACTGATTTCATGCTCTGGGGATGTGCTCTATTCTTCTCCTTACCCACCTATTTCGGGGTCAGTCTACTCCTCCCGGCAATCTGCAACCGTGCCTTCCGACGGACTGTCTCGGAGCAGTCACCGTCTGCGGGACCAAGCATGTGTCGAATTCCTTCGTCACTTCTGGATGCTCGGCTGATATCAGCGGTTCAAATCACGGCTCCGGAACTTCCGCTTCCTGCATGGCAGCTGAGGGGATTGGTACTTGGTATTACTTCTCACCGAGCGCAACTGGCGATCTTATCTTTACAATTTCCCCTACCTCACCTGCCAATTATGACTTTTCCCTTTGGGGCCCTTATATAAGCGCCCAATGCCCGACTGGTAATCCTATACGCTGCTCTACTAAGAATACAACATCGTCTACTGGGCTCAACACATCTGCTCTCGACCAGTGGGATACTGGCGATGGTTGGGCTAGTAAATTGGTAATTGCTGCGGCTCAGGTCAACAAGGTTTATGTCCTTTATGTAAAAAAGACTTCAGCTGGTACTGGCCAAGACTTCACCCTCAGTTTTCCTAGCCCCAGCCCAGCGCTCTACTGCGGCATCCTCCCCATTGAGCTGATAGACCTGCAAGCCCAAGCCCGAGAACGTGTGGTGGATGTGACCTGGGCCACGGCCACCGAGCAGAACAGCGACCACTACGATATCCAGCGAAGTTTCGATGGCGCGGACTATAGCACCATCGGCACCCTGCCAGCTGCGGGCGATGCCCAATACCGCACCGACTACGCCTTCACGGACAACACGCCCGGCCCCGGAGCCAACTACTACCACCTGAAGGAAGTGGACCGCGACGGCGCCATCACCATCACCCGCACCGTGGTGGCCCTGATGGAGGGCGCGACACAAGTGCCCGTGATCTTTCCCAACCCCGTCACCGGCACACTCAACGTGAGCTTCACCGCCTTCCGTGATGGCATCGCGGTGCTTTCCGTTCGCGATGCTTTAGGCCGCATCGTCAAGGAGCAGTCCAGTGCCGTGCAGCGCGGCGAACAAACGGTGCGATTCCCCATGGACGACCTGCAGCGGGGCTGTTATTCCCTACAGGTCGCGCTGCCTTCGGGCATCGTGGCGCGAGGTGGGACATTTGTGAAGCAGTAGCGCGTATCGCCGCTGTGGCCATGCAGCGCCCGCCATCAGGGAGTTTCCCTTGCACTTGAGCTCGGCCTGAGCGGATCTGTCAGGGGTCCACCACATATTCAGCTCCACGAACTTTTGCTCCGCTGGCACGTTCCATGCGGCATTGGCCCTGCGCGGCACCGCCATATCGCGCGCGAACCAGTTTTCCTATGTTAGCATTCCACATTTTCATGCGTCGTTCGTTTACAGCGTCCACGTTGGTCCTTGGCGGTTTTGTCGCAATCCACGCGCAACCCGTGCCGTCGGATGATTGCGCGCAAACCATGACCAATCAATATGCGGTCATCACCGCTTGCCAACCCTTCGGAATGCCTTTGAGTTTTACCTCGGGTTCATCCACTGGCAGCTGTAGCACACTGGACAGGGATGCCTACGGCTGGTTCACTGCCACCAGTGACAGCACGTCGATCACCATCCTTCCGAACAACAATGCGGACGTCGGACTGCAGGTCTTTTCTGGATCCTGTGGCACCCTCAACCTATTGGCTTGCATAGATGATCGGGGTCCAACAGGGTTGGAGACCACTACCATTCACACCATCATCGGTGATCCCTATTTCGTTCGCGTGCAGGTGTATACTGGAAGCGGCGCTGATAATGACATACCCTATGCGCAGTTGTGCGTGGAAGAAACTCCTCCTCCTCCTGCAAATAGTGATCCTTGCTCTGCAATCAACTTACCGGTGACCACCCTGTGCAACGGTGTGGCTGCTGGTACAAATATCAGCGCGCTCACAACGGTCGATATACCCAACCCATGTCCTGCCGCTACCGGCACTTCCGGGTCCAGCGGCGATGTCTGGTTCACTGCGGTGGTTCCAAACCCGCAGACTGGTCACATGATCATCGATACCCAGTCGGAGAGCGAAATGGACGGGGCTATGAGCGTATACAAAGCTCCTGGACCGGGTTATTGCACTACCCACAATGGCTTTATCTATTTGGACTGTGACGATGATGACAGTTCCACTGGAAATCATATGCCACAACTCAACATAAATACGACGTCGATGTCACCCGGAGACACGCTATACATCCGATTTTGGGCCTTTTACGGAGCCGAGCAGAATTTTCGAATCTGCGCATCTTCAGGCACGACAACCCTACCGGTCGACTTCATCGCCTTACAAGCCCAAGCCCACAATGGTGTAGTGGAAGTTACCTGGTCCACCGCCACGGAGCAGAACAGCGACCATTTTGTGATAGAGCGCAGTATGGATAACAGCATCTTCGAGGGGATCGGCGAAATGCCAGCAGCCGGGGAGAGTTCCAATAGGCATGACTACAGCTTCACGGATATGACTCCGCCTTTGGGAACGGTCTATTACCGGGTGCGTGAAGTGGATCATGATGGAAGCAGCATGTTCACCTCGACGGTCGTGGCCTTCCCCACTGCCTCATCGGATGCGCCGTTGCTCTATCCGAATCCTGCCGTGGACCTCTTGAATGTCGCCTTTACTGCCGAGCGTTCCGGCAGTGCGCGCATCGAGGTGGTCGATGCCTTGGGTCGCACGCTGATCGCGCAGCAGCTCGACGGGGAACGTGGTCGCCGCTCGGCGCAAGTGGACCTGTTCGGGCTGGCGCCGGGATATTATTCCACCCGGATCACCTTGCCCTCGGGGGAAGTGCTCCGCGCAGGCGGCTTCATCAAGCGATAGCACGCCACATGAAAAAGGGCCCCGAAAGGCCCTTTTTTAAATTCAAGAGATCTAAATATTACTTGCGACCGAGAGGCTCGCTGCTCACGGTGAGCTTGTGGCGGCCTTGGCGGCGGCGGCGCGCCAATACAGAGCGGCCTGCGGCAGAGCTCATGCGCTCACGGAAACCATGGGTATTCACGCGCTTGCGCTTGCTGGGCTGGTAGGTACGCTTCATCGCCTGTCGTTTTTCGTAAAGGGAGCGCAAAAGTAGACGTTTCCGCCACACTGCCAAATCCTTTTCGTATCACCGTTCAAAGTACCGCTCACCGTGCCGCGTGCCGAAGGCGATCCAGCCCGAATGCCGCGACCTTCCCCGCCTCATCTTCCACAATGAGCCGACCCTGCTCATCCACATCCAAGGGCCGGGCAGTGAAATCCTGATCATCCAGAATGAATCCCGTGAACCGGTCCCGTGTCCAGAGCCTGTCAAGATAGGCCGAGGCGATGGCTCGCGGATCATCGATGCGGTCCCACCAGAGTTGAAGATGCGCGCAAAGGCGCACTTGCAATGAAGATAGGTCCTGCTCCACCCCGGTCTCGATATAAAGGCTCGTGGCCCTCAGCTCGCCATCGAAGTCCGTGCTGTTCACATTGATGCCGATCCCCACGATGGCCGATACCACATGCTCGCCCTTGATCTCGTTCGCGATCAGGATGCCCGCCACTTTCAGACCATCCACCAGCACATCATTGGGCCATTTGACCCGGATGCCCGAAGGGTCCTTCCCACTGGCTTTGAAGACCTCTGTCAAGGTGTCCACCACGGCAAGTGCCGCGGCCTTGGCCAGATCGAACTGGGCCATCGCTGGCATCCGCTCGGGGAGTAATACCAAGCTCATCAAGAGATCCTTGCCCGGTGAATCATGCCATTCGCGACCGCGCTGGCCGCGGCCTGCACTCTGCCGAGCGGCGGTGATCACCATGCCGTGGCTGGCGCGTCCCCATGCAAGTTGATGTGCCGCATACGCGTTGGTGCTGTCCACCGTATCGAGGCGGACCAAGGGAGTGCCAATCTGTGACATGAGGAAGGGCTGCGGGAACAATTCCCGGCGGTGCTTGATGCGTACCTTTGGACGCCCAAGTTAGCCCGCATGCAGAAAGCCCACCGGACCACCACCCACACCACCTTGGTGGAAGCCGTGGTCCTAGGTATGCAAGAGGTGAAGGCCAAGGACATCGTTCATCTGGACCTTCGGGAAGTGTCCAACACAGTCTGCGACCATTTCATCATTTGCCACGGCGATTCCACCACGCAGGTGGAGGCCATCGCACGCAGCGTGGAGAAATTCACCCTGCAAAAAGCCGAGGAGAACCCTTGGCATTCGGAAGGACGCCAAAAGGCGGACTGGATACTGCTCGATTACGTTGATGTCGTGGTGCATATCTTCATCCGCGATACCCGTGCCTTCTATGCATTGGACCAGCTTTGGGCCGATGCCCTTCGAAACACTTACGAGAACGTAGCTTGACCTTTTACCGTGGAGAACTCAGATAAGCCCAAGAAGGACGGTGGCGGCGAACGCCCCAAGCGCTCCTTCAACTTCTATTGGATCTATGGGGTCATCGTAGTGATGATCCTTGGCATGGGATTGCTGAATTTCAATTCGCATGTGGTGCGGATCGACATCTCTGATTACGACAAATACCTCCAGGAGGGGGACGTTCAGGGTATCGTGATGAATGGCGATGCCGTACTGGTGACCATCAAGAAGGACAGCCTGAACAAGGAGGTGCATAAGAAGAACCTCGCCGGGGTGACCCCGGATGCCGGTTCGCCGGAATACTCCTTCTACATCGGAGACTCCCCCCAGATGCAGCAGCAGTTGGTGGAACAGGCACGGACGGCCAAAGTGGACGTGCGCATCGAGCCGCAGAATGACATGGGCAAGGAGATCCTGCAGTATGCCTTGATCTTCGGCGCACTTGCACTCCTCTGGATGTTCATGATGCGCCGCATGGGTGGTGGCGCCGGACCCGGTGGGCAGATCTTCAACATAGGAAAGAGCCGTGCGCAGGTCTTCGAAGGCGGCAAAAGCACCGATATCACCTTCAACGATGTGGCCGGACTGGATGAGGCCAAGGAGGAGTTGCAGGAGATCGTGGATTTCCTGAAGACCCCAAAGAAGTACACCGACCTCGGCGCCAAGATCCCCAAGGGAGCGCTGCTCGTGGGGCCTCCCGGAACGGGAAAGACCTTGTTGGCGAAGGCCATCGCGGGGGAAGCGAAAGTCCCCTTCTTCTCGTTGAGCGGTTCCGACTTCGTGGAGATGTTCGTGGGCGTGGGCGCAAGCCGTGTCCGCGACCTCTTCAAACAGGCGAAGGAGAAGGCGCCGAGCATCATCTTCATCGACGAGATCGACGCGATCGGCCGCGCACGTGGGCGCAATGTGAACATGGGTTCCAACGATGAACGCGAGAACACGCTCAACCAACTCCTCACCGAGATGGACGGCTTCGGCACCAACACCGGAGTGATCCTGCTCGGGGCCACCAACCGCGCCGATGTGCTGGACCGCGCCCTTATGCGACCAGGCCGCTTCGACCGGCAGATCTTCGTGGACATGCCCGATCTCAACGAGCGCATGGCGATCTTCAAGGTGCACCTCAAGCCCCTGAAGATGGACATCGCCGTGGACGTGGAATTCCTCGCTCGACAGACCCCTGGATTCAGTGGCGCCGACATCGCCAACATCTGCAACGAGGCCGCATTGATCGCTGCTCGGCGCAAGAAGACCTCCGTGGAAAAACAGGACTTCCTTGACGCGGTGGACCGTGTGATCGGAGGTTTGGAGAAGAAGAACAAGATCATCACCACGGAAGAGAAGCGCGCTATCGCCTTCCACGAGGCCGGCCATGCCACGGTAAGCTGGCTGGTAGAGCACGCATCGCCACTTGTAAAGGTCACCATCGTGCCGCGTGGCCACTCGCTGGGTGCCGCGTGGTATTTGCCCGACGAGCGCCATCTCACCACCACCGAACAGATGCTCGATGAGATCTGCGCCGCAATGGGAGGCCGTGCCGCTGAATGGATCATGTATGGCAAGGTGAGCACGGGTGCCCTCAGCGACCTGGAAAAAGTGACCAAGCAGGCTATTGCCATGGTCACTGTTTACGGCCTGAACGAGAAGATCGGGAACATCAGCTTCTACGATAGCAGCGGCCAAAGCGAATACAGTTTCGGCAAACCGTACAGCGAGCACACCGCCCAGCTGATCGATGAGGAAGTACGCAACATCATCGAGACCCAATACGAACGCGCGAAGCGTATCCTGAATGACAACAAGGACAAGCTCACCGCCTTGGCCACGCAATTGCTGGAGAAGGAAGTGATCTTCAAGGAAGACCTCGAAAAGATCTTCGGCGACCGTCCTTTTAGCCGGGCGGAGCAAGTGAAGCCTACTCAACCAGTGAATGGGAATGGGAATGGGAATGGGGCAACCGTTGCCACCGAGCCCATATCGACGGATACTCCCAAGGACAGCACCTCTGTAGCCTGACCATTGGATGCTATGAGCGAACTGGCCAAACGCGCGCTGACGGGGGCGGCCTATGTTGCCCTTACGCTCGGTGCGGCTTGGTCGGGACCCGTTACCACCACGCTACTTTTTTTGCCTGTTTGCGGACTTGGCGCCCGTGAGATGCACCGCCTAACATGGGGCCTTCAAGATGAAGGACCGCCGGTGGAGATCACGGTGTTCACAGCCGTGGCCACCTGCCTGCTCATTGCCCTCTCCGGGATCATCTCGCCCTTCACACCGCTTCGTGCCGCGTTCTGCGTCCTGCTCATCTTCATCTTGGCATCTGTGGACATCCTGTTCCGTAAGGACGCAGATCCCGCCAAGCAGCTCGGGGCATTGCTGACCACACTTTTCTACGTGGCCCTTCCCTTCGGGATCATCACTTGGCTCCTCGCTGATGGACCTTGGCTGTTCATCGGTTTCATGCTGCTGCTCTGGACCAACGACACCGGCGCCTACCTGGCTGGTCATGCCTTTGGCCGCACCAAATTATTGCCGCATGTGAGCCCGAAAAAGACCGTCGAGGGATTTGTTGGTGGTGTGCTGCTCACAGTTGGTGTTTCGGTGCTTCTTTCCATGGAATGGCCAGGACTCTCTCTGGTGCATTGGATATTCTGCGCGGTGGTCGTCTCCTTTACCTCAACGCTCGGAGACCTGTTGGAATCCGCTTTCAAGCGTGCGGCCGGGGTGAAGGATTCCGGCGATCTGCTGCCAGGCCATGGGGGCATCCTCGACCGCTTCGATGGCTTCTTACTTGCCGCTCCCGCCATGCTGGCCTGCGTGCGCTTCATGAGCTGAGCTGCTGCCTGATCCGCGGTCTTCGCAGCATTCCCCGATTGCCACGGTCTATATTTGGCCGATCCATAACCATGCGGCTGCACCGCGAAGGCACTCCCACCATTCTACTCATCCTCGCGTTGAGTTGCTTTATCCTGTTCGCTTCCTGGCGTTGGCTGCCTCCTGTTGCGGCATGGCCTCTGGCGGTCGCCATGCTCTGCATATTGGGTGTGGTCGTCTGGTTCTTCCGCGTGCCCTTGCGCATAGTGGAGGGAGATGACGGGGTCCTGCTCTCTCCATGCGATGGCAAAGTGGTGGTGATCGAGGAGGTGGAAGAAAAAGAATATTTCAAGGACCGCCGTGTGCAGGTCTCCATCTTCATGAGTCCGCTCAATGTCCACATCAACTTCAATCCGGTTTCAGGAACGGTGACCTATCGCAAGTATCACCCTGGTAAATACCTGGTGGCGTGGCATCCGAAAAGCAGTACGGAGAACGAGCGCAGCACGGTGGTGATCCGAGAAGACCAAGGCCGCGAAGTGCTTGTCCGTCAGATCGCCGGTGCAATGGCGCGCCGCATCCGCACCTATCCCGAACCGGGGGATGCCGTGGTGCAGGGTACCGAGCTCGGGTTCATCAAATTCGGTTCTCGGGTAGACCTCTTCCTGCCGCGGGATGCGCAAATCCGGGTGAAGATCGGCGAAGTGGTAAAAGGGGCAGTGACCGTCATCGCCGATAACGGCTAACACCCTTTTTCGGCTTGCCGGAGGCAGTGGTTCCGCTCAGGCCAATATGGCTTTCAATTCATCAAAGTGGGAAAAGAGAATGGTGGCGTTGGGGTCCCCTTCCGTTTCAGGCGAATAGTGCGCTTGGTCCAGCCCAGCGTGGCGAGCCCCGGCAATATCCGCCACAGCATTGTCGCCGATCATCAGGCTTTCCGATGCCTTCGCCCCTGCCGAGCGCAGTGCATGGCGGAAGATCCGGGCGCAGGGCTTGTTCGCCCCGGCCTGCTCGCTGGTCAATACCACATCGAAGAAAGGGCGTATGCCGGAGGCCGCAAGCTTGAGGGTCTGCGTCTGCAAGAACCCATTCGTGATGATGTGCATGCGATAGTGCGGCTGAAGCTCTTTAAGCAGATCCAACACACCGGGATTAAGTGCTGATCTATTGGGGCAACGATCCATATAGGTCTCCTCCAATTGCTTCGCCAGCCCGCTATCCTTCACACCGAAGTGTTCCAGCGCCTTCCTGAATCGCAAGGCCCTCAGCGCTTCCTTCGGGATCACACCTCCATCGTAACTCCTCCATAGTTCGGCATTCACCTCTTCATACACTGAAACGAACCGTGCCTCCGGAATTCCGCGAGCTTCCATCTTCAACTCTGCATGCAGCTCAAGCAGAACGGCCCGCGAGTTTGTCCGAAAGTCCCAGAGGGTGTGATCTAGGTCGAAGAAAAGATGGCGGTACTTCTTCATGCCAATTCGTGAAACACAACTGCCTGAAGGAGCGATCTGTGTCCAGAAGTGGTGATGCGTGTCAGTGAAGTCGTTAGCGTACGATGCATCGGACGGTTACGGATCCCTGAACGGTATCAACGGGTGAACTTCCATGCGGCGCTTAAAACAAAGGACCAGATCACAACGGAAGAAAGCATAAGTGGCAGTGTCCTTCGGTCGTGCCTGAAATATTTCGCGGCAAGGATGGACATCAACGGGATCGATAGGATGGGCGGCGAGAAGATCGCCAAGCCTTGGACACCGTAGCCGCGCTTGATTCTCACGATCATACGATTGGTACGGGTGAAGACGCGTGTGGGAGCAGCACCGCGCGCGATCGCACGTGCCCGTTTCCGCACATGGCGCTTCCGGAACCATTCGATCACCCTTGCACCGCCATAGTAGAACACGATAGTGCCGAGGCAACCACCGGTGGCCGTCAACATCACCGTTTCCATGTAGCTGTTCCCGAAGCGATACGACACGATGGCGGAGAAAAAGAACTTGAGCACCGCTGCAGCCAAGACCGTTATCACGTGAATGGCCTCCATTTTAGACCTTGTTGCCATAAGCGAGGTCACCGGCGTCGCCAAGACCGGGAACGATGTACGCCTCTGCGGTCATCTCCTCGTCGATCGCCCCGATCCAATAATGCGTGTCCGCCGGTAAATGCCGTTGTGCATACTCCACCCCTTCGGTGCTCGCGATCACCGCCGCGATATGCACGGCCTTGGGCTTTCCCATGCGCATGAGCGCCTTGTACACCAGCACCATGCTCCGTCCGCTCGCGAGCATCGGATCGCTGATCACCACGACCCTGTCGTCAATGGATGGACTGCTGAGGTATTCCACTTCCACGTCGAAACCGCTTTCTCCCTTACGATGCTTGCGGTAGGCACTCACGAAGGCGTTGTCCGCGCGGTCGAAGTAGTTGAGCAGTCCCTGGTGCAGCGGCAGCCCAGCGCGTAGGATCGTTGCCAGCACGGGTTGATCGTCAGGCAAGGCCATGTTCGCCACACCCAATGGGGAACGAACCTCATGCTCCGAATAGTCGAAGGTCTTGCTGATCTCGTATGCCATCACCTCACCCATGCGCTCCAAGTTACGACGGAACCGCAGGGGGTCCTTTTGCACCTCCACATCGCGGAGCTCGGCCAAGAAGCGGTTCGCCACGGAATTCCCCTCGCTCAACTGCGTCACCATGGCTCACTTTTTCAGTTGTCTTACAAACGGCGGAAGACGGTTCATCAAAGCTCGCAAATAAAGTACGGGCAATGCACCGAAGCCCGAATAGAATCGAGCCAACTGCGGATCGTTCCCACCAGCGAAGTCGAAGATGATACCGCTTCCCGCGTACTGCTCGACCACGTGGTCGATCAATGCGTGCATCGCTCGCAGCTCCCGGCCCCTTGGTGTGGACAACCCTTTCAGAAAGATCAACCGTCCGCCCCACAATGTGAAATAGCCGGCCGCGACGAGTTCATCACCCTCACGGATGGCCCTTCCGAAACCCATTCCGGTATGATCGGCGACCTTCATCATCCGCCGCATGGAATCACGCTCCGGCCCCCCCACTTTCCACTTGACGAACTGCTCCGATCCTTCCAAAAGACCGATGATCTCCGCTGTGGTGATCGTGTCATCGAAACGTGGTTCGTCCTTAGCAGCTTTACGCAGGCTTCGGCGATGATTCTCGCTGTATGCAGCCCGTAATTCATCGATCGACCGGTCCAACCGAAGCTCATGGTCCGTTCGTTCGGTAAGCGTCGTTCCTTGAGGTGCCGACCGATCTGCGGTCCAGCCGATGTTGATGTCGGCATATCGGAATTCCTTAGGCCATGCATGGAGAAATCGCAAGAGATCAGAACGCGATGGCTCGGGTGCGTAAGGCCCCGACTGTTGAAGCATGAACGGTTGATACGCATACCGCACTCCATACTTGCGACGCCACAGGATGGGCATCTGTGCGCCAGTCTCCGGATCGATCAAGGCATCCCAATTCGGAGATGCTGCGTCCAACACCGAACTAAGTCCATACCACATCTTATTCGCGCAAACATCGAGGCGAAGGTCCCAAGCGGCTTTGTCGATATCAGTATGGCGAACGTGGAGGATCATGGACGTGCATGTTGAAGTACCGGTTCGGCCACGCGTCCCCAACCTGCTTCATCTCCATAGTCGCTCAGGAAGCGTTCGTGCCATACGCTGATGAAGGTGCCATCCACTTGCTTCACCCTGTCCACCATGTGTTGCGCCGCTTTGATCGCAGCATCCGGAGTAAGCTTCATCTGATAGGCCATTGCACTGTCCATCACGGCAAAAGGATAGAGCATTAAGTAAGTTTCCTTTTCGATCTGCAGATCGTAGAACGGAAAGGGCGTGCATGTTCCTGCACGGAATCCGATGCTGTCCGAAAGGCCCATGCTGTGCTCCTCGCGGATGCCAAGTCGCTCCAATTCACGAAACGTGTCCGGAAGCTTGAATCGCAGAAAGTGTTGTCGACTGATCGAGATGGCATGACCGATGATCTTTTCCAGCATTTCCTTTTGCGATAAGATCATCGCTGGATGGTCCGAGCTTTCATAGCCGGGATGGATACCCACCTCGGCCTCCTTGGCCATTGCCTGCATGCAGTAGCGCATCGATGCATCTGTCGCCCCGACCGCGTGATCGAAGCGGCCACGAGGAGCAAGCAGGAAGTTCACGACAGGTCGAGCACCATGTCGTTTGGCCAAGGTCACGAAAGCCTTATGTACAGCATAGGGATCGGCACGACTGCCCGTGAGTGCGCCGATGCGGTCGGTCACGCGTGAAGCACGACCATGCAACAGGTCGCGCGCCGCACCACCAATGCTACGCCACCATTCCCGACCGGTGTACATCGCCCCGTTGTCCACATCCAGTGTCGCGACCTGGGCGTATTTGCGTTTCAAGGGAGGGAGACGCGGATCCAAAAGGCGCCAAGCGTCTGTCAAGATGATCAACCATTCATCCACAATTGGCCGTTGCAGATATCCGTACCGCGTCGCGTGCAAGGCACTGGTCAATGGTCTACCATGACCGTCGCGTGCGATAGGTAGCATTTCCTCATAGCGCGAAAGCAGGAAAAATGAGGCCGCGAAGACATCAAACGGAACACCGCCATGGGATGTGGGAAACAATACCGGCAACACCCCCCATTTCCCTATTGATGGATCAACGGGCGAGATACCTGATCGCTCCAGCAGGCCTTCCGGAACGATGTGGACGGCGCCCTCCACCGCCGTCGGCCCGTACACGAGCTTCGGACCTTCAATGGCACGGAAGGAATCCATATCCTCCACCTCCTTCACCTCCAAGCCGGTCATCCGGCCCAGCAGGTGCCGCGCGATGTATCGGGCGCGCGGGCTTGGCTTTTCTAGGTGGAAGTGGATGTCGGCCATAGAGCGCGGGAAGGTAACAAGCTCCGCAGAGGGCCGAGTCAGGAAAGACCTTCGACCAGTGCGGCACAGATGGCCTCCGCCGCATGCCCATCGCCGAAAAGCATCGGACGCTCTGGTACACCCGTGATCAGGAAGCGGTCCGCTGCATGAATGATCCGCTCCGGGTCCGCGTCCGCGATAACAGCCTGCATGTGGAGCACCAATTCTACCCACTCCGTCTGTGGGCGAAGGATCACACAGGGTTTGCCAAAGAAATAGGCCTCCTTCTGCACTCCGCCGCTGTCGGTAAGCACCAGCTTGGCGTTGCGTTCCAAGGCGATCATATCCAGGAAGCCTGCCGGTGGCAAGAGCAGGAAACCCGGCGCGGCAGCGATGGCGGTATTCAACTCCGTTGTCAGCAAGTACTCCATCATCTTGCGCGTCCGCGGATGCAGCGGAAGCACCACCGGAAGACCATGGCTGCGGTGCAGGTCAAGCAACGCGCTAAAGATGGCATTGAGCCGCACGGGGTCATCGGTGTTGTGGTCGCGATGCACCGTGGCCAACAGGAAACCGTTTGGGGGAAGTCCGTGGTCCTTCAGCACAGTGGATCTGCGTGCCGCCAGCTCTGCGAAGTGCATGCTGTTGTCATACATCACATCGCCGCACGCTACTATGCGAGGATGGTCCGGCGTTGGGCGGTCATCACTCTCCATGTTGAATCCTTCACGGCGCAGATTGTCCACCGCAGTTGTGGTAGGGCAGAATAGCCATGTGCTGCAGTGGTCGCAAATGATGCGGTTGACCTCCTCGGGCATGGCCTTGTTGAATGAGCGCAGCCCCGCTTCCACATGCGCAACAGGCACATGCATCTTGGCCGCCGCTACCGCTCCCGCGAGCGTGCTGTTGGTGTCGCCATAAAGGAGTACTGCGTCATACTTCGTTCTTTGCAACTCATTCTCTATGCCCTCGATCATCCGAGCCGTTTGCGCACCATGTGCGCCACTCCCCACGGCAAGGTGGATATCTGCAGGGGGAATACCCAACTCGTCAAAGAATACCTGCGACATGTTAGCGTCGTAGTGCTGGCCCGTGTGCAGAAGAGTCTCGCGGATCCGATCCTTGAAAGGCCCTTGCACAGCCCTGCTTATTGCGGCGGCCTTGATGATCTGGGGCCGCGCTCCGATGACAGTGAGGATCTGGATGGGCCGCTCCATGTCAATGCATTTGTCCATTGTCGGCGAAGCTGAAATAGCCCTCGGACGTCACGATCAAGTGGTCCTGCACGAGAATATCCATCAGTTGTCCGCCTTCGATCAGCTTTCGGGTCAATTTGAGGTCTTCCTCACTGGGGCGCAATTGTCCTGACGGATGATTGTGGCAGACCACCATGCAAGAGGCGCTGCGCTCCAATGCTTTCCGGAAGATCACCTTCGGATCTGCCACAGTACCATGGATGCCGCCCCGGCTCACAGCAAGCGTGTCGATCAAGCGCAGCCCCCGGTCCAGCAACACCAACCAAAACTCCTCATGGGGCAGGTCGGCAAGTACTGCCCTCACCTCCTCATACACTTGCGCGCTGGTAGCTAAGCGCGGACGTTCGGGTCGCGCACCAGACCTCCTCCGCATGCCCAATTCCAATGCGGCCACGATACTCAGGGCTTTGGCCTCACCGATACCCTTGCGCTTCATAAGGTCCGCCGGGCTGAGGGCTGCCAAATTGTTCAGGTCGTTCCTGGCCTCTGCCAATAGGTTCTTCGCGAGTTCAAGGGCACTCAGATCGGGTGTACCGGAACGGATCAATATGGCCACCAGCTCAGCATCGGACAAGGCCTTCGACCCTTGCGCCATCAACCGTTCGCGCGGTCGGTCGCGCTTATCCCAGTCGGTTATCTTGAGGCGCGGGGGAGGTATGCTGTCACTGGCTTCCATGTTCGGATCAAAGATGCCTAGGAACTTCGGAGGTCCAAAAAAAAGAACAGGTCCCCTGAAGGACCTGCTCAAAGTGGAATTTCACGACGATCTATTTCAGTGCGTCGACATGGCGCTTCAGGCTGCTCTTCAAGTTGGATGCCTTGTTCTTGTGGATGATGTTGCGCTTGGCCAGCTTGTCCAGCATGCTACTCACCTTGGGCAACAATTCAACCGCCTCCTTCTTGTCGGTGCTCGCACGGATGTCCCGAACGGCGTTCCGCGTGGTCTTGTGCTGATAGCGATTGCGCTCATTGCGGGTTTCGCTCTGGCGAATGCGCTTGATGGAACTCTTGTGGTTGGCCATTGTGCTAAGTCTCGAAAAGGGACGGCAAATATACCTGCTTCGGTCGATCGGTCAACATTCCTCTTAAAAAAGGCCGGAGAATAGGATCCTCCGGCCTTATTCAAGGTGTTTTCGATCAATAGGCCATATCGTCCTTCTTGAACATGTTGGTGACGGTCTTCAACACGATCTTCAGGTCAAGCGCGAAGGACCAGTTCTCCAAGTACCACACATCGAGGTCAACGCGCTTCTCCATGAGTTCAGGGGTGCGCGTCTCCCCACGGAAGCCATTCACCTGTGCCCAACCGGTGATACCAGGTCTAACGAAGTGACGCACCATGTATTTATCGATGATGTCGCGGAACTGGTCATTCAGTTTCAAGGGGTGGGGACGCGGACCCGAAACGCTCATCTGTCCTAGTAGGACATTGAAGAACTGCGGCATCTCGTCCAAATTGCTCTTGCGGAGGAAAGCGCCTACCTTGGTGATACGTGGGTCATTACGCGTTGCCTGCTTGCTGTCAGCTTCGGCATTCATACGCATGCTGCGGAATTTATAGCAGGTGAACTTCTTCTTGCGCTCACCCAAGCGTGTCTGCTTAAAGAATACCGGCCCCTTCGAGGACAACTTGATCAGTATGGCAAGGATGGGGAAGAGCCAAGTGAAAACACACGTGATCACCAGAAAGGAGAAGACAATGTCGAAGCTTCTCTTGAGAAAACGGTTGGCCCGGCCATCCAGTGGCTCATGGCGGATGCGGCTCACAGGCACGGCGCCATGGAATGTCAGGTCAGTGGTCTTTACAACGGGAATGAAACTATCGGCGCTGGGGATCACGCGGAAGCGAATGGTGTTTCGCTCGCAGAATTCCATCAGGTCGGTGATGTCCTCGCGAAAGGAGGCAGGCAGGGCACAATACAAGATGTCAATACGGTTCTGGATCACAAATGCCTTTGCCGCTTGGATGCCGCCCAATTGGCGTGGTGCCAAGGCCCCCGTGATGGGAAGATCATGGAAAACGCCTCGAAAGCGATAGCCGCGGACAGTTTGATCCTCGCAGTATTGGTAGATCTCATCTGCTGCAGGGCCTTCGCCAACAATGACGAGGTCCTTCACCGAGGTCAGTGGCTCCAAAGTAAGAACGCGGTTAATTCCGTGCTGCACGTTGTGGAACTGTTGCCGACTCGACCTCAACAGAGTGGCCAACTCCTGATTAAGGTCGCCCTTGGAGGTGGTACCCGTGCGGGAGTTGGGCCGCAGAGTACCTGTCAACGTATGTGGGTCGCGGGTTTCCAAAATGATCGGGTCTTCGTATCACCTACCTGATACGCTGGGGGGACGAATTTAGGTATCCGTTCGACAAAAAGTCAAGTTAGTCGCTATTTTATCGTTATTCGTCGAAACTATTCAAGTGATCATCGTAACCGTTCAATGGGTCTTCAACGCTTCGCACTCTTTTTACTCCGCAGGAGGATGAACTTGGTATTGGTAACCAGGTAACGCTTCCACAGCCTTCCTGGTTCGAGACAAAGTCGAAAAACCCATTCCAGTGAGGCATCCCTCATCCATTTGGGAGCTCGCCGGTCCTGTCCGGCATAGAGGAGGAATGCTCCTCCAACACCAAGCATCACCGCCGGCAGCTTGCCTTTCATTTCCGCCATCCATCGTTCCTGCCGAGGGCATCCCAAACTGACCAAGACGATGTTTGCTCCCGAATTCACTATCCGATCCACGTCCGATATGCGCTCTAGGTCCGTGGCTTGACGAAATGGAGGGGAGTAAGTGCCCACAATGCGCAGTGCGGGATATTCAGTTGAAGCTCTACCAACGATGGCTTCCAAAGTGCTCTGCTCGCCACCTTGCAGGAAGACCCCTAGATCCTGCTTTTCGGCTTCCGCCATTATGGCTGGCATCAGATCATTCCCGGCCACGCGTTCCTGCTTCGTTCCGGTAAGCTTGTTCAGGCTATTGAGGATGGGCATGCCATCCGCTGTAGCAAGCTCCGCCCCATTGACAACAGCGGCGAATTCAGGGTCATCCTGCGCCTCCATGCACATATGCACATTTACACAGCACACGTATGCCGAACGATGAGCCTTTCCCAGTGAAGCGATGGCGGCCACGTGCTCTTCAAATGAACCCATGGAAAGGTCCAGGCCGAAGAGGCGTGCTTTCGGCAGTCCGCTCATTGGATCAGTGTGCCTTGTGATTTTGGCGCGTATCGATCAAGCGTGGCTTCTTCGCTGAGGCGCTCTCGCGGTCATACCACGTTACCATAGCGTGCACGCCTTCTTGCAAAGAGCATGGTGCTTGTCCCAACGCGACAATGGTCTTGTTCATCGGTGTGATATAATCGCTGGTCATGCTGTGGAACCTTCCGCTGCTTATGGGGAAAGGCAGACCAACTATCTTGAACACGTCCCCGACGAAAGCGAGGCTTTTCACTATCCATGTCGGGATGTACCGCACCGGCTTATGCACAAGTTCCTCCGAGATAGCCTCAACCCACGTGCGCAGGTCCATCGGATCATCCCCGACATAAAATACCTTTTCATTCACAACCTCGGGCGGCGCCATGAGGATCCGCTCGATCTGCCAGACCACGTTACCTACATATCCATAAGAGCGGATCACTTTCGTCCGGCCCGGATGAAAGTAAAGTCCTCTACGCATCACCTTGAAAAGCACATCCCGATAGCGCAGGCTCCATGGTCCCCAGATCGTTGTGGGGCGGACGATGCTCCATACGCATGAGAGCTCGGCATTGCGGGTGGCCAACTCGCAAAGGCGTTTGGTCTCGCCATAGAGTGTGAAGGGCTTAAAATCCAGTTCGTCATTGGGCTGGTAGCCAGCCTCGCATACGAATTGCGTGCTGGTGACGATCAGGCGCTCGATACTGGGGGCCCGCTTCACGGCATCGAGAAGAAGAGCTGTGCCTTCGTGATTTTGACGGTAGGCGTTGATATCGTCTTGCACGTCCGTGTCGGTGCGTGCTGCGAGATGGACGACGTGAGTTGGTTTGAATTCGGAGAAATACGTGTCCGTCGCCTGCCGGTCCATGATATCCCATTCGCGCCACCAGCGCCGGTGTGCATCCTTCAGCGGTGGATTCCAATCCAGGTTGAGCACTTCGATGCCCTTGTCCAACGCGCTTTGCACGAGGTTGGTACCGATAAATCCGGATCCCCCGGTAACTATCAATCGCATCAGTTGTCTTCCGGTGGTATTGCGGTCAAGATCGCCGCTTCCATGTTTTGTCGAAACCGTTCCAACGTGAATCGGGCGGCAAAGATGCGGCGGCCTTCATCCCCCATTCGTCTCCGCAATTCAGTGTCTTGGATCAGGTCCATAATCCGATCGGCCAAAGCATCTGGATCTTGCACCGGTGCGAGGTATCCATTTACCCCATCCTGGACCACCGAAGGAATTCCTCTCCACCAAGTGCTGACCACGGGTTTCGCGAATTGCATGGCCTCCAACAGGACCAACCCGAAACTTTCCGCCTCAAAGTAGCTGGGGAAGCAGAAGATGTCGCACTGAGCAAAGTGGACAAGCTTTTCCTCGTCGCGTTTCACACCCAGATATTCATAACGGTCCATGAGGTTATGGCGCTCGATGTATGCTGCGCAGTCCTCTTGGAATTTGACATCACCCCAGCGCCCCATCAATTCCAATCGAACGTCAGCGCCACGATGCACCAATGCGCGGAAAGCTTCCAGCAATATATAAACCCCCTTAGAGGGAATGAGCACCCCGGTGAATAGGATCGTGAGGGTCTTGCCCTTGTCGGCCACACTCTCCTTCACCGTGCCACGCATGTCAGGAATGCCATTCGCCACCACCACATCCACTCGTGCCCCTAACAACCGCCCATCCTCGGGATTTTGTGGTGCTGTGCGGATAGCGAGGTCGGCATTGCGGTATGCCAACCGGAAAAACGGCCTCAAGAAAGCAGGCAATTCGTCTGCATAGCCCGAAACCCCGCCTGCGTGATAGTGGAACACGGTGTGGCGGAACATCCATCGCGTAGCGCAGAGGAAGACGATATCCCGAAGCACCGGCACTTTGTTGGGGCCACTCGGAGGATAGTACAGTACGGCAGTACGATGCCGGATCCGCGCCCACCAGACCTCCATGATAGTGCTGAAAAGCACAAAGACCTTCCGCAACGCGAATTTGCCCACGCTGTCCATGTCCTCGGAATAGGTGAGTCTCACATGGAAAAGCTTCAACAGCTTGTATTTCGCGTCAAGGAAAGCCTCCACCATAATGGCCTGCCCACCATAGGGTGGGGGGGTCTGTCCTACAACAAGGACACGAAGGGGGCTATATCCGGACACGGGCCAAAAGTATCCGGCGGAGAGTGCTGATCGGCACGAAGTGGCCGGAACGCCGCATCCGTGCCTATCAGGTCGGTCGGTGAAATGGAGCCCCTCCGCGAGCAACGATCATGATCGGTCGAAACTATTGAACCCCATCATGACCATGGCGTAGCAAGTACGATCCCAGATCCCACCACCATGCGCACTCTGCTTAGCCCTTGTTTTAAAGTCTCCTTCTTGATGGCTTTGTGTGCGGGCCTCCTTCCACTCCCGATCTGGGCAACCACCTACTATATTTCCAATGCAGGCAATGATTCGAATACTGGGACATCTCCCGGTCAACCTTGGCAAACCTTGGGTAGACTCGATCAAGTGCAGTATGCGCTCCTACCCGGAGACCACATCCTCCTTAAACGAGGCGGAACATTCCGAGGGACATTACCGCTGTCCTCCTCTGGAACGGCCTCATCACCGATCGTGGTAGGCGCATATGGTAATGGTTCGGCACCTATCGTTAGCGGTAGTGCGCTTGTGACAGGCTGGCAACAATACCAAGGCAATATCTGGAAAGCGCTGATCAGCGACCAGGTCAAGCAAGTTTACGTGAATGGTCAATTCATGACATTGGCGCGCTACCCTAACACAGGTTGGTTGCACATGGACCAAGGCACTGGCACAACGTTGCACGATGCGGACCTCACTCAACCAGACGGATATTGGAACGGGGCCTCTGCAGTGATCAGAGCCTCGAATTGGAATTACGACCTCGCCACTATCTCCGATTTCACTAATGGCACACTGACGTTTCCCACGATCCATGATCAGCCCGGCAATTACAAATGGGGCTATTTCATGTGCAACAAACTCAGCGAGTTGGATGCGCCGAACGAATGGTTTTATGATGGACAAGCGGGCATGTTGTACCTGCAAGCCCCCGCCAACGCAGATCCAAATACGCTACAGGTCGAGGCTGCGATCCGTGCTTCCGGGGCCAATGTCGCTTGGAACCGGGCACATATCCAGATACAGGACCTAGCGTTCCAGCATCAAACGGATGCCGGCGTCAAGGTAGGAGGGGCAAATAATATTACTGTGACCGGATGCGGGTTTCAGGACATGTACCACGGCATATCAAGCAACGGTTCATATAACTCATTCCTGAACTCAACTTTCAGCGATATCCTAGCGTCCGGTATACTGATGATCGACGACCACTCCACGTGTTCAGGCAATCAGATGGACAATATTGCGATCCGGCCTGGGGAAGGAGAAACCAGTTGGGGTTATTTCGGCATCAGATCGATCGGAACCGGCAATACGATCTCCGATAACAACCTTGACCATATAGGATACACAGGCATCGACTTTGGAAATAATACGCTTGTGGAGGGAAATGTGCTACAGAACTGCCTCTATATATTGAATGATGGCGGCGGCATCTCCTTCGACAATACGGACGGAGCGATAATAAGGAACAACATCGTAACGGATATAACAGGCAACTTGGAAAGCTCGGCCTCGGATTTTCCCAATTACATCCCCATCAGCTTCGGGATATATTTCGGGAATACCGGTGTCAAGAATACCCTCGTTCAAGGCAACACCGTTACCCGTTGTGCAGGCAGTGGCATCTATGTGGACCACACAATGGCGAATACGGGAAACGCTATCAAGGACAACGTCCTTTTCAACAATAGCGTCCAATTAAGTCTCTCGGACTGGTCCAACAATTCAGGTCCATCAGCTGTGCCGCCGTATTACGTGCCTCAGTATAATGAAGTGTACAGTGGCAACGTAATGTACGCGCTTTCAAGCGACCAGATATGCATGCGCCAGTACAGCACGCACTCGACATTACCCGTTGACTTCGGCACATTCAGCAACAACCGGTATTTCAACCCATACAACGAGCTTGACATTCTCCTGATGAACGCCTTTAACGGCAGTGCTGATCAATATAGCCTTGAGAAATGGCAGGGGCTACACAATGACCCCGGCTCTACCCGCAGTCCCTTGCATTTGAACGCCAACGTTGTCACTGCGACGATCGGAGGTGAGCTCGTTGACAATGGGACCTTCACGAATAACGTGAACGGCTGGGGAGGCTGGCCGACGAATGCCCAGGTCACGCACGACATGGTCCACTTGGACAATGGAGCTTTAAAGGCCAATTTGCCCAACGGGTCGATATACCCTCAATTCTCAATGCAAGGTCCACTCGCTTTCCCCACGGTGAGCGGGCAGTGGTACCGAATGAGCTTTAGCCTTCAAAGCGATATCCAAGGCCAGCTGAACGCAGCCGTGAAAGGGCTCTCGCAGATGACAGGATTGAATACTATTGGCGCCCGCAACTATCCGTTCAGCGATGTACGCCGAGAGGTTGAATTCATTTTTCAAAGTGCCTTGACCGATCAGGCTGTGGTGCAATTCACAAATTCCTACCAAGATCCTCACTATTGGCTGGACAATGTCTCGGTACAAAAGGTCCAAGTGCAGGCCGCCGACCCAAGCGAAGAGCAGATTCTTATCTATAATGATCTGGGGTCGACGCAGACCTTCCCCTTGGCCGGCTGCTGGAGTGATGTGGACGGCATCTACCACAACGGTGATATCACTTTACCGAGCATGGGATCCATCGTGCTGGTGAAAGAAGCGGATGAAGCCTGCCAAGGCATTTCGACGGGAACCCCTTCTGTCGGTGAACCAGGTCATGATGCCCTATATCCGGATCCGGTAAGTCCGGGAGGATGGATCTATGTGCCGGACGGTCCAGCAGGAACCTTTCGCGTTTGGGGACTGAACGGCCAAATGGTCTATGAGTCGCATGTGGGTCCTTCATCAAGCGCGGTGCTGCTCCCCAACGATATCGCGCGAGGCGTGTATATAGCATCAATTATTGCAAATGGCGAAGCAAGGAGATACAAGCTAATTGTACAATAGCCTTTCATCACCTCGTGAGGCCACCATTCATATCGGTGTGTAAAGCCTATCATCAGCGCTTACAATTCGCCTAGCTCTTGCCGTATCGAATTTTGCGATCCAATAGCACGGGAGAAATTGGCAGCTGACATGATAAGGACCTATGACCACAGAGCTACGTGCGAGGGATGCAACGAGCCGGATTACCCACGGCCAAATGGTTTGATGGCACATCCCGCAAAACCACTGAACCGGCACCTATGATCACGTCGTCGCCAATGATCAATGGACCGATGATGACCGCATTTGCCCCAATGTCAACGCGATCACCAAAACGAGGGGAAGCCGTATAACCGCCTTCCTTGGACTGCTTATTCCCGATCGTCGTGCTGTTCCTCACCGTACACTGGGAACCAAATACGGTCCGGTCGTTGACGATCAAGGACTGTCCATGATCGATCCGGAATCCTGGGCCGATCTTGGTCTTCCAAGGCAACTCGATGCAAAGCAGCCATTCGACCGCCAGGCGGTAGAAAATAAAATAAGGCAGGAACAGGACGAATGTGATAATGCTCTGTCTCAGCAGATGCGCGATACGGAACAAGATCATCACCAACCTTCCCTTGGGATTCCCGGAATTAGCCCGCCAATCTTGAAGGATGTTGAAATTGCCCATCAGCTGATCTTGGCTTTGAACAAAGGTGCCACCATCCGATTGAATCGCAACTTCAATATGCCAGGCCAATACAATGCCAAGCGAACCCCACGTCCGATCAATCGTTCGAGCTGGTTCATACCGAGCTCCTTGCCCATCCTGTCTCCTTCTCGGAGCATGCTGCCGAGTGAATTGGTCATGCTCGCTCCTCCTGCGGTAAAATGTGCCAACACCGTCGGCAGATAGAGGAATTGCGCCTTGTCCTCACGCCATGCGCGGTAGGTCCAATGATGATCTCCCCCGACATGGAATAACGTACTGAAGGGCCGTCCTGCGTAGTAGCTCCTGCGCACGAAAAAGCTTGGATGATTCAGCACCATCTCCCAATATTTCAGGAGAAAGTCCGATCGTCGCGCATGCTTGATCTTTTCATGCCCGTTCGCATAACGGATCAATATATCGCCATGGACGATATTGATGTCCGACCTGCCCTCGACCGCGGTCATCGCCTTCCGCACTGCTCCCTCCGCGTACGCATCATCGGCATTGATGAGGCCTACCCATTCGCCGGAGCACAGCGCAATGCCTTTGTTCATCGCATCATAGATCCCCGCGTCTTTTTCGCTCACCCAAAGCGCCAAACGGTCTTCATAACGGCGAAGGATATCCAAAGTGCCATCGGTGGAACCGCCATCCACTATGATATATTCCACATTCGGCCAATCCTGTTCCAAGACACTGCGGATCGTCCGCTCGATAGTAACGACCCCGTTGAAGACAATGGTGACGATACTGACCAGCGGCGAACCTTCTTGGTCAATGTGTATACCCTGAATTCGTTTTCCTCCGGTCCTTTCGTGGATCATACGGATATGGATGCGCTATTATCGGCTTTGACAGATAGGGGCGCCATCAAGATGAAGAGGAGAAGGAAACCAGTGTTGTACGCATAGCCGAAGATATCGATCTGCCAGGCGAAAAGGAGATACACGAATCCTGCATATAAGGGGGCCATATGGGTATTATCCAAGAATTGCTTTCTGTAATAAGAGTAACCTCGCCAATAGACCAAGTACATTAGTACAAGGCCTACCACGCCTTGGTCCACCAGTATCTCGAGGAAGGCGCTATGCATATGCAGGCGATAGGACCCGGTCTCGCCCCAAAGCTTTGCAACGCCCTCGAGTATCTTCAAATGATATTGTCCATTGAATCCATTTCCGAAGATCAGGCCACGCCGGTCATCCATTAGCCATTGGGTAGCGGCATCCCATATGTATGTGCGCCCATTAAAGG
>JBEPUG010000025.1:0-26538 GCA_041691695.1 Flavobacteriales bacterium | reverse complement strand
ACGCCCTTCCAGCCCAGTAGCGTGTAGTAGGTCTTGCCACCCTTTTTCACCGGATCCACCGCGTAGTACAGTGCGCCATACCACTTGTCCGGGGTGAGCTGAGCGTTTGCGGCGTCGTCGATCTGCGCCGTGGCATCATGCAATGTAATGAGCGTTGCGCGATGATGCGCCTTCATCAAAAGAAAGCCCTCGTAGGCGAAGGTGCCATTGTCGCGCGGCACGTTCCAGGTGAAGAGGCGGAATTCGCCATCGGGAGCATCCACGCGGCTCATGGGCACATCGGAGAAGTCGGCGGTGAGGGCGTCGTCCACGGAAAGCAGCGTGGAGAGATCAGCCTTGATGCGGGTGCTGAGGCTGTCGCGCGCGCTGTCGCTATTGGCGGTCGGCATGGCCTGTAGATCGGCGATGAGGGCGCCGTGGCCGGTGGCCGGCACTTGGCTGAATGCCGTGATCGGCAATGCCAGCAGGAAGATCAAGATCTTGAGCACGGTGTGTGAACGGGAAGAGAGGCGCAAAAGTACCCGGTGCATCATCGAGCGGGACAGGAATTCTTTGACAGGATCTCAGGATCGACAGGATCGAACTTGTCTGGCTTCTGCAGATTTTTTTCCGCAGATCACGCAGATGACACAGATGAATGCCTTTCTCCGAAGAGAATGCGGATCACGCAGATACGGTCTAGCGGCGGACTGAACTTCCGTCATCGCGACGAGGCTCTGCGAGGAAGCGATCTTGTTGTGGCGTCCACAACACGCGTTGTCACCTCGGCCTTGCGCCGGGGTCACACCAGAATGCCATCCCTGTGTGGCGCTCTTGTGTGATGCCGGGGCGGGCCCGGTAATACAACCCACGGTCGCCTGCGGCACCGAAACTGTTACCATGTCTCGAATGGCGCTCGACATGAAAACTGGGTCAACACTCTTCACGCTATACCGCTTGCGCTGTTGACAAGTGGCATGGACCTTGGCGGAAGTGCCTCCAGGTCGCCGATAGTTTTGACCGCTGTTCATGAACCGTATCCTCCTTTTTTCCGTCGCGGGCCTGCTGGGCCTGTTTTCGCTTGGTGGCGGTCCTCCCGAAGGCAGCCGTCCCACACCTCCAGCCTTCCTTGATCAGCCTTCGCCGTGGGCCGATTCGGTGTTGAAGACCCTGACACTCGAACAGCGCATCGCGCAGCTGATGATGGTGAACGCGGGCAACAACAACGATGCGAAGCAGACGCAGGCCGTCGAGGACCTGGTGCGGCAGTACAACATCGGCGGCTTGATCTTCTTCAAAGGCGGCCCGGTGCAGCAGGCCGGCCTCGTGAACCGCTACCAATCCGCTGCGAAGACGCCTTTGCTTATCGGAATGGACCTCGAGTGGGGCTTGTCAATGCGCTTGGATAGCACTATCCAGTTCCCGCATCAGATGACGCTCGGCGCCGCCAAGGACGAGGCGGGTATCGAGATGATGGGAGAGGAGATCGCCCGGGAGATGAAGCGACTCGGCGTGCAGGTGAGCTTCAGTCCGGATGTGGACGTGAACATCAATCCCGCGAATCCCGTGATCAACGACCGCAGCTTTGGCGAGAATCCGGAACTGGTGGCTCGCAAGGCCATCGCCTACATGACCGGCCTCCAGCGCGGCGGCGTCATCGCCACGGCGAAGCACTTCCCTGGCCACGGCGACACGGACCAGGACAGCCACAAGACGTTGCCATTGGTGAGCGCTTCCCGCTCGCGCCTGGATTCGGTGGAGCTTTATCCCTTCAAGCGCATGATCGACGCCGGCGTGAGCGGTGTGATGGTGGCGCACCTCGAAGTGCCCGCGTTGGACACCACGCCCGGACTGCCCAGCACGATGAGTAGACCCATTGTGACGGACCTGCTGCAACACCAGATGGGCTTCAAGGGCCTGGTGATCACCGATGCGCTGAACATGAAGGGCATCGCCAACGCGGACAAGCCCGGCGAGATCGAACTGCGCGCGTTGAAGGCCGGCAACGACATGCTGCTCTTTCCGCAGGACCCGGTGAAGGCGATCGCACGCATCAAGCAAGCAGTGGATAGCGGCGAGGTGACGGAGGGGCTGATCGACAGCACGTGCCTGAAGATCCTCCGCGCCAAGGAATGGGCGGGATTGAACCACTACACTCCGGTGAACAAGGTCAACCTGATCAAGGACCTGAACACCCCTTCGGCGCAAGCCTTGGTGCGTAGGCTCTACAGCGAAGCACTCACGTTGACGCAGAACGACGGCACGTTGCCTATAAAGGGACTGGACACGCTGCGCATCGCCTCACTGGTGATCGGCGATAAGGTGCACAACGGCTTTCAGCAGGCATTGGGGCGCTACGCGAAGATCAGCGAGATCAGCTGCGACAAGATCCTGAACCCGAAGCAATCGCAGGCCCTGTTGGACAGTCTGAAGAAGTTCAACTTGGTGATCGCCTCGGTACATAACACATCGAGCCGCCCACAGAAGGAGTTCGGTGTTCCGCAGCTTACGCTCGATTTCCTGCGGCGCTTGGGGAACCAGCAGCGCATGGCCTTCGTGCTGTTCGCTAATCCATATCGACTCGGAATGGCCTTCGGGGCGCAACGATGGAACGCGTTGGTGGTAGCCTACGAGGAAACACCGGAAACGGAGGACCTCGCCGCGCAGCTGCTCTTCGGCGCGATCCCCGCCAAGGGAAAGCTTCCGGTTACGGCCTCGTCCTACTTCACTTTCGGGCAAGGGGTGATGCTGCCCGCCAGCGACGGCCTGCGCTACGGACTTCCGGAAGAGGATAGCCTAAAGACGAGCAACCTGCAGAAGATCGACACCATCGTCGACGCCGGCATCAAGGCGCACGCCTATCCGGGCTGCGAGGTGCTGGTTGCGCAGGGCGGCCAGGTGATCTGGAACAAGGCCTACGGCTCACCCACGTACGACACGCTGCGCCCCGTGCAGATGGACGACATCTATGATCTGGCGAGTCTGAGCAAGGTGGCGGGCACCACGCTGGCGCTGATGAAACTGGTGGATGAAAAGAAGATCGACGTGGACAAGACCTTGGGCGATTACCTGCCGGAGCTGAAGGGCAAATACCCCTACCACGCTTCCTTGACCTTGAGCGAGATCCTCGCGCACCAAGCGGGCCTGCGGCCGTTCTCGCCGTTCTATCTGCGGCTGATGAAGAACGGGCAATTCATTCCCGGCGTTGCGACGGACACTGCGGATGCCAGCCACCAAATGCGCGTGGCTGCGGGCATCTACATCAACCAGAGTTATCGCGATAGTCTGATCAAGTGGGTGCTGGAGACCCCGACGACCGAACGGGGCAAGTACGTCTATAGTGACATGGGCATGTACCTCCTGATGCGCTTGGTGGAGCGCGTCTCCGGCATGCCCTTCGACCAGTTCTTGGAGAAGAACTACTACGCCCCGCTCGGCTTGGCCACCTTAGGCTACCGGCCATACCTGCGCTTTCCGCAAGACCGCCTGATGCCGACGGAGGACGACACAATGTTCCGCCACGAGCAGATCCACGGCGATGTGCACGATCCCGGTGCGGCGCTCATGGGCGGCATTGCAGGGCACGCCGGTCTCTTCTCCGATGCGAACGATCTGGCCATTATCTTTCAGATGCTGCTGAACGGAGGTACCTACGGCGGTGCCCGCTACCTGCAGGCCAGCACCATCAACAAATTCACCGAATGCCGCTATTGCACCGGCAACCGTAAGACCGAGAATCGACGCGGTCTGGGCTGGGACCGTCCGCAAGCCCCGGGCACTGATGGTCCGGCAAGTGGGAAGGTGAGCGTGTTGAGCTTTGGTCACACGGGCTTCACTGGCACCATCGTATGGGCCGATCCCGTGGACAGCTCGATCTACATTTTCCTCAGCAATCGCGTCTATCCAAGCGCGGCCACGAACCTGCTGGCGCGTATGAACACACGCACACAGATCCAAGGCGTGGTGCATGATGCCATCGCCGCGCGGTATAAGAAGTAGGTACCGATAATTGATAAGAACGACAGCTTGAGTCGGGCCAGAAGCCCGAAGTGTTAGCGCACTCGACAAAAAGCCAAGTGCGTGCATCCGTATCAGTTCAAACGAGCAAGGAATCGCACCAATTCCGTGTTGAAGGCAGTGGGCTGTTCCATGTTCACCAAGTGGGCGCCGCCGGGAATGACGACCAAGCGCCCATCGCTCAGGTGCTTCGCCATCGCCTCACTTTGGGCTGGCGGGATCAGGCTGTCCGCGTCGCCCGCGAGTATGAGCACCGGTACCTCGATGCGTGCCAGTCGATCTGTGCGATCAGGACGCAAGGCCATTCCCTTGGAAGCAGCTGCGACGCCCGCAGACGGCTGCCGTGCGATGATCTCTTCCACTTCCGCTAACAACTCCGGATGGTCCTTGCGCGTCTTTGCACTGAGAAGGACCGAGGCCATGCCCGGTGCCAGTCCGGCCATGCCGCGCGCCAATGCATTCTCCGCTGTTGTAGCACGGGCGAGCTTGGCATGCCCGTCATCCGCGACGGAACGTGTGCTGCAGAGGACGAGACCTTTCACCCGTTCGGGATATAGTTCCTGAAAGGCCAAAGCGATGTATCCGCCCATGGAGAAGCCACAGATCACGGCCTGATCAATCTCCAATTTGTCCATCAGGGTCTTCAGCGCGAGCGCGAATCCTTCCATGGTGGCCGGGTATTCCGCCAAGGGCGATGCGCCCAAACCGTGAAGGTCCGGGATGATGCAGCGACACTCCTCGCGCAGCGCTTCCACTTGTGGCCGCCACATGCCATGGTCCAAGGGAAAGCCATGGATGAGTAGGAGCGGAATGCCGGTACCGATATCGTCGTAGCGCATGGGTGGTGCGTTTGGGTCGAGGAAATATCGGCATTTGTTGGGAATGTTTACGGATAGGCCATAGACATGAAAGGCATTTTTTGACAGGAGCAGAGGATTTACAGGATTGGATCACCTGAAGGCGATGGTATTGCCTGCGCTGGTCAGGCCATTGCAGGATCGCTATGCTACCTGCAATTCGAGAGGCGGAGTTGCCGCAAAGCGGCAATGATCCTGTAAATCCTGTAATCCTGTCTGGTTCTTGTCTAACACGCCTTCGATGGATCACGACCGGTCGGATCATTGCAGGACGGGTCCGGTCGATCCTAGGCGATCACTCTGTCGGTCCCCCTTCCTTTTCATGGACCGTACCTTTGTGTACTGTAAAACCTGAATCCTTTTTGCCATGCCTACCACACAGCATAACGAGACCCGCAGCCAACGCGCCATTCGCATTGAAGACCGTTTCGGCGCACACAATTATCACCCCTTGCCGGTCGTGTTGGAGCGAGGCGAGGGTACCTTTCTGTGGGACGTGGAAGGCAAGCGTTACTATGATTTCCTCAGTGCATACAGCGCTGTGAATCAAGGACACTGCCACCCGCACATCATCGAAGCGTTGATCACGCAGGCGAAGAAGCTCACCCTGACGAGCCGCGCTTTCCACAACGATGTGCTAGGCGAGTATGAAGAGTATGTGACGAAGTTCTTCGGCTACGACAAGGTGCTGCCGATGAACACCGGCGCGGAGGCCGTGGAGACCGCGTTGAAGCTCGCGCGCAAGTGGGGCTATGAGAAGAAGGGCATCCCGGCCAATCAGGCGCGCATCATTGTTTGCAGCGGCAACTTCCACGGACGCACCATCACCATCATCAGCGCGAGCACGGACCCGGACAGCCGCGGCGGCTTCGGTCCCTACACGCCCGGCTTCGACATCATTCCCTACGATAACATCCCAGCTTTACAACGCGCGCTGGAGCATCCGCATGTGGCGGCCTTCATGGTGGAACCCATCCAAGGCGAGGCCGGTGTGATGGTGCCGCACGCGGGTTACCTCAAGGAAGCCTACGAGGCCTGCAAGTCGCGCAATGTGCTCTTTATGGCGGACGAGGTACAGACGGGCATCGCCCGCTCCGGTAAACTCTTGGCGTGCGACCACGAAGGTGTGCGTCCCGACGTGTTGATCCTAGGCAAGGCGATCAGCGGCGGCGTGCTGCCGGTGAGTGCGGTGCTGGCTGATGATGACGTGATGCTCTGCATCAAGCCCGGCGAACATGGCAGCACCTTCGGCGGCAACCCGCTGGCGGGGCGCGTGGCCATTGCGGCCTTGGAAGTGGTGAAGGACGAGAAGCTCGCCGAGAAGGCCGAGCACTTGGGCAAGATCTTCCGGGCCGAGATGCAGAAGCTCGTAGACGAATTCGACTTCGTGAAGCTCGTGCGCGGCAAGGGGCTGCTCAACGCGGTCATCATCGAGCCACGGAATGATGGCCGCACCGCATGGGACCTCTGCCTGTTGCTCGCGGAACATGGCCTGCTTGCCAAGCCTACGCACGGCGACATCATCCGCTTCGCTCCCCCGTTAATCATCACCGAAGAGCAACTGATGGAATGCTGCGGGATCATCCGCACGTGCGTGGAGCGCTTCGCATAAAGGCGGAACGGTTGTCGCACATCCGCGCGGTCTGCAAGCGAATGGCTCAAGGTCAGTCCTTTGGACGTTGCTCCTTTCGGGGCCTCCTTTCCTAGAGTGCGCGGATCTTGTCCCTTCTGGCACTCCGATACCACCATCTTTGTGGTATGCGATCCTTCATCATCCTGTTGGCCACGGTGGCTTCCCTTGCCTGTTCGGCGCAGGACCATTTCCCGGTGGTCCCCGATCCTTCCGCCGACATGCCCGAGTGGGCGTACATGATGTATGCGCAAGACCCGGACGTGCGCTCCGTGGAGATCG
Organism: Flavobacteriales bacterium; assembly: GCA_041691695.1. Classification (GTDB taxonomy): domain Bacteria; phylum Bacteroidota; class Bacteroidia; order Flavobacteriales_F; family PHOS-HE28; genus PHOS-HE28. The sequence goes on along the minus strand of JBEPUG010000025.1, from coordinate 19,773 downwards.
CCTACACCGACTATTTCCAAAAACACCCGTTCGCGAAGACGGTCCACACGCAGTACTATAAACTGTGGTTGAATAGCGTGCGCGGCAGCGTGGATGCCACCGGCCATGTGCGCCCACTGTCGGCCGCACAACTGACGGCTCGCGAGCAACAGCTGAAGCATTTGCGGGAGGCCTCGGGCCTGCACAGCAACGCCCGTGGTGGTGGTGGCGGATGGACCTGGGCCGGGCCTGAGGAGCATGTCGCCGATGACGGCGGGGGAGAGGAAGTGGCCGAGCACAGCAACGTGTACACCATCGATCGTTCTCTTACGAACGCGGACATCCTGTACTGCGGCACCGAAAGCGGCGGGGTCTACAAGAGCATTGACCAAGCCCAGCATTGGACCTACGTGACCAAGGACCATGTGATCGGCGCGGTGAGCGCCTTGCGGATCCATCCGACGGACCCGAACACCGTGATCATGAGCGCGGAGAATGAGTTCTGGCGGACAACGGATGGGGGCGCCACGTGGCAGATCGTCGGCGACGCGGCCTTTCAGGCCCTGAACATCAGCGCGTGGGAATTCTCGTTCGATCCCAGCGATCCCCAGATCGTCATGGCCGCTTGCAACCTGGGCCTCTACCGCAGCACGGACGGAGGTGACAACTGGACCGCCGTGCTCACCAACGAGTGCACCGCGATCTCCAATAAGCCCGATGACCCGGCTACGTGGTACACCATCCAGTATGATCCGGCGCTCCAGTACGACCGATTCTACAAAAGCACGGACCATGGCCTTACGTGGGGCTTGCGTTCCAACGGCTGGTATGCGCCACCTGTGGGCGAGATCGGTGACTACAATGTGAACGTGGGCCGCTTGGCCGTGACTGCCGCCGACGACAACCGGATCTATGCCGTGCTCGCGGGCTATCAGCAAGGCGGTGCAAGCATCACAACCAACGGTTGGGTGGGAACGTGGGTCAGCATGGACGGTGGTGAGACCTGGAGTTTACCGCACGTATTGATCGGCACGCCCTACACCGATGCGCACCCCAACATCATGAATTTCATCGGGGATGATGGCACTTACTCGCAGATCGGCTACAATACCACCATCATTGCCAGCCAGATAAACCCTGACCGTGTACTGATCGGCGGGATGGACCTGTGGCGCAGTGACGACGGTTGCACCACATACCAGCCTGTTGGCGGATACATCGGCCCTGTGGCACAGACGCACCCGGATATGCAAGAACTGCGCGTCTACCAGACCGGGCCGGACAGCGAAGAGGTATGGATCGGCTGCGACGGAGGTGTTTATCACAGCACGGACTTCGTGCAGTCCCATGATGCACTGTGTCGCGGTTTACAGGCGATCAACCTGTGGGGATACGACCAAGGCTGGAATGACGACATCCGCGTGGGAGGCCGCTACCACAGCGGGAACATGGGCATGGACGACGACGACTATCCGGACAGCAACGCCATCGCGCTGGGCGGAGGGGAGGCACCCACAGGCTATGTGAACTACAGCGATCAGCGCAAGACCTATTTCAGCGATATCGATGGGAAGGTGATGCCTACCTCGTTGAGCCAACCCTCGGAGAGTTTCCCGATGAGCTTCGACCCCAACGAGAGCTATTACAATTGCAGCAGCTCACGTATCCTTTTCGATGACCGCTATTTCAATGTGGCGTGGAGCGGCAAGGACAACGTACTCTTCAAGAGCACCAACGGCGGCAGTGCCTTCAGTCCTTTCCATGCGTTCGGTACGATCGCGACCAACAAGGTGCTGTGGATCGATCAGAGCTATGCCGATCCGAAGATCTTCACCGTACAGCAGGCCATTGGGAATAGCAGTCTGCTCTGGCGCACTGTGGACGATGGTGCCACATGGAGCCAGCTCACACTGCCCAGCGCCAGCCGCAATCTCTACTTCACGCTTGGCAGTGAGAACGCCGGCGACATCTGGATAGGCTATACCGACAGGCCGAATGGCCAAAAGGTCTACCACAGAAGCGATGGTGGCACGACATGGACCAACCTCACCACTTCCACTTTGGACGGTGAGCAGATCTGGAGCATAGCGTACCAGTATGGCACCGATGGCGGGGTCTACCTCGGCCTTTTGAATGGGCGCGTGCTTTACCGGAACAACACGATGGCGGACTGGGCGGAATTCAGTACCGGTCTGCCCGCAGGCAGCCAACCGCTGCGTCTTGTCCCCTTCTACAGGGACGGCAAGATCCGCTTGGCTTGCTGGAACCTCGGCGTGTGGGAGCGAGACTTCTATGAACCCAGCACACTACAGGCGGGCTTCGCCGCGGCCTACGGTAAATTCTTCTGCGCAGGTGACAGCATCCACTTCGTGGATCACAGCGTGTGCGACGGGAACGCGACCTACGCATGGAGCTTCCCCGGTGCGACACCCTCGACCAGCACCGTAAAATACCCTACCGTGACCTATGCCGCGGCCGGCCAATACGACGTCTCGCTCACGGTGACCGACAACGGACAGGTGAGCACGGCAACATCCACTGCATTCATCAGCGAGGTACCCGGAACGTCCCCACCGTTGGTCCAAGGGTTTGAGAGTGGTTCCTTCCCCACGGATTGGATCTTCCATACGAGCAACGGCCTACCCAGCGGCTGGGCCATCAATGATGAGGCCGGCGGCTTCGGCAACAGTGCGCATAGCATGTTGTTCGACAACTACGATACCGACATCCAAGGAGGTCGGGATGAGGTGTGGCTTGGGAAACTCGACCTCTCCCAAGTTTTGGCGCCCAAGCTGTGGTTCGACGTTTCCTATGCGCGCTGGGGGGAGGGATACAGCGATAGTTTGGCGGTGAACATCAGCACGGATTGCGGCGCCACATGGGACCAGGTATACCTCAAAGGCGGCCAGACCTTGGCCACTTCGCCCGATGATCAGAGCTACTTCATTCCCACTGCGGACCAATGGCGCACGGATACCGTGCAGCTATCCGCCTATGCGGGAGCGAATGATGCCATCATCGCCTTCCAGGACCGGGGCCACTTCGGCAACGTCATCCGTGTGGACAACATCAACCTTTCATCGGAATCAAACGTCGGCATACCGGAGAACCCCGCGGCAGTGGCGATGCGGACCTTTCCGAATCCAGCGCATGACCAGTTGAATATCGCGCTCACAGGTGCTGCGCCCGGGCCTGAAACATTGCGTGTCCTGGACGCTTTGGGCCGGGTGGTCCTGAGTGAAAAGGTGGATATCAACGGCGCGACGTGGTGGTATGCGCTTCCTATCGGGAAATTGGATGCCGGCAACTATACGCTTCTGCTCGGTGACCGCGTGGCGCGGTTCAACGTGATGCCGTGATCGAATGCTGCTTCGTCGCCTGACACTTGGATCCGCAGTAGGGAAAGGCCCGCTGCGTGTCATCTAAAAGAGTGCGGAAAGCTTCGCGTAACCGCCGCGTCAATGGGGGACCGAAGCTTACGCCTCGCTCTTCTCCGGCTTTCCGGCCAAGGCGTTACCGTTCATCGGCTTGTAGCCGAATAGATGATTGTCCTTGATCATGTTGTCCACGTAAGGAGGCACCATCTCCTCCCAGCCGGGCTTGCCCTCGCGGATCATGCGGAGCACGGCGGTGCTGAAGATGTGCAGCACGGTGGGGTCAAAGCTTTCAATGTCCACCAGCCGCTTGTTGTTCATCAGGTAGTCGTACAAGGGCTGCAGGCGCGGATGCATCGGCATGCTGCCCAGATCCATGATGGCGCCGTCCTTGCTTGGCTTGCTGGGGTAGACGTAGATCTTCAGGTCGCGGGTGAAGAGGATGCCGAAGGCCTCCAACATGCCCCCGTTGAGGTTCCGGTAGTATTTCTCGTTGAAGACCTCGATCAGGTTGTTCACGCCCATGATCAAGCCCATGCGCGCTTTGGTGTAGCGGCTGAAGTATTCCACCAGCTTGTAGTACTCTTGGTAGTTGCTGATCAGCACGGTCTGCCCGAGGGAACACAAGATGTCGGCGCGGTCGATGAAGTCCTTCTCGTCAACGTCACCGCTGTCGGTCTGGAGGTTGTTGAGGGTGATCTCGAAGAGCACCTGCAGGTTCTGACGGTCCACACGCTGTTCCTTGATGAACATGTTGTAGCCGTTCATGATCATGTCGATGTTCACCTTCGTCACCGGGCGGAAGCTGCCGCGGATGGTGAGGATGTTCTTCTTATACAGCGCCTCGCTGGCCTGTAGGTTCTGCCCATCGGGCCCGAAGATCACCGCATCGGTAAAGCCGCGTTTTACGAGTTGGAGGCTCAGCAGGCGGTTGTCCACCTGGCTGAAGTCCGGCCCGTTCATCTGGATCATGTCGATCTCCACCACGTGCCGGCTCACGTTGTCGTAGAGCGCGGTCATGATCTCCTGCGGATCCTTGTGGTTGAAGAAGCAGGCGTGGATGAGGTTCACGCCGAGGATGCCGATGCTCTCCTGCTGAAGGCTGATGTCCGGGTCGTGCATGCGCACGTGGATGATCACGTCGCTGGTAGGCCGGTCCGGTGCGGTCTGGAAGCGGACGCCGATCCAGCCGTGCCCGCTGTGCGGACGCTCGTAGGTGCTGCTGGCAACGGTGTTCGCGAAGCTGAAGAACTGCTGCGTGGGATGGTCCTTGCGATCCAGCCGTTCCACGATGAGGCCGTACTCGTGGCGCAGCATGTTGCGCAAGCGGCTCTCACACACGAAGCGGTTGCCCGGCTCGGGTCCATAGATGGCATTGCTGAAGTCCTTGTCGTAGGCGCTCATGGCCTTCGCGATGGTCTGCGAGGCACCGCCGGCGCGGAAGAAGTGGCGCACGGTCTCTTGCCCGGCCCCGATCTCTGCGAAGGTGCCATAGATATCCGCATCTCCATTGATCCGCCGGGCCTTCTGGTTGGGGCTCAGCGGAACACGATGCTGGTCAGTGATCATCATTGTAGTGGAAACACCTGTTTCAGATAAGGCGCAAAGGTAGCCAGTGCCGAAGTGATCTGCCCAAGGAATGTGCACTGGTCGACCTCTCTACAGCATACCCCGTGCCTTGATCTCGAGGTACTTATTCATCACGCTCACGCTGAGGTCTTCCGGTGCAGTGAGGATGGTGAGCACGCCATGGCTCTCGAGCTCCTTGGCGATCAGTTCCTTTTCGCGGATGAACTTGCGGGTGATGGCCTTCACATAAACATCCATGGTGTCCTTGTCCGGCGGACTGAGCAGCTGGTCCAGTTCGGTGTTGCGGAAGATGACCACGGCAAGCAGGTGCGTCCGCGCGAGCAATTGGAGAAAGCGCAGTTGCCGGCGCATGGCGGAGAGGCTCTCGAAGTTGGTATACAGCACCAGCAAGCTCCGCTGGGGCACCGTGCGCTTCACCCGCAGGAAGAGCGCTTCGATGTCGGTCTCCGCGAAGTCCGTGCGTTGGGCGTAGAGCAGTTCCATCACGCGGTGCATCCAACCACGGTCGCGCGCGGGCGGCAGCAAATTGTGCACTGTGTTGCTGTAGGTGATCACGCCCACCTTGTCGTCCTTCTTGAGTGCGATGTCACTTAGCACTAGTGCAGCGTTGATGGCGCGGTCCAGCAGGGTGAGGCCGCCGAAAGGCATCTTCATGGTGCGGCCGGTGTCGATCAGCGAGACGATCTGCTGCGCCTTCTCATCCTGGTATTGGTTCACCATCAGCTTGGCGCGACGCGCAGTGGCCTTCCAGTTCACGGTGCGTCGGTCGTCGCCGGGGATGTAGTCGCGGATCTGCTCGAACTCACTGCGCTGCGCGCTGCGGCGCACCTTGCGCATGCCGGTCCTGCTGAAGAGATCGACCTCGGCCATCAACTCGTATTTCCGGAGATGGATGTAGCTCGGGTACACAGCGATCTCGCGACCCTGTTCCTGCTTGTAGCGCCGCTCTGCCAATCCCCAGGTCGACCGCACCAGCACATTGATCGCACCATACGCGAACATGCCGCGCGTGAGCGGCCGCACCATGTAGGAGAGTCGCGCCACCGATCCTCCGGTGATGCGCCGACGCAGGTCCAGGCCACGCTCCTGCAGTTGCTCCGGCAGTTCGTCCAGCACGCACACGTCCACGGGGAAGGTGTAATGGTTGAGAACCTCGACGGTCACCGGGTTCTCGTCGCCGTTGCTCCACTTGGCCAAGGTGTGGCGTGATGCCGAGATGCCTTCCCGCAGGCGGAAGATCCGGATCGCGTCCAGCACAGTGGCTGCGATCAATAGGCTTGCCGCAGCAATAGCGAAGGGTAACAGCAGGGGCAGGAAGTACGCCGCGATGAAGAGCACCACGACGCCCCAGCCGATGCTGAAAAAGCGTCGGGTGAGAAAGAGCGATGTGACGATCCGCTTCACCGGGGAACGGGCACTTTGGCGATGACCTGAGCGACCACTTCATCCGGACGCAGACCTTCCATCTCGCGCTCGGGTGTGAGCAGGATGCGATGGCGAAGGATGGCGGGCAGCACTTGCTGGATATCCTCGGGCACCACGAAATCTCGGCCTTGCATGGCGGCCACGGTCTTGGCGGACCGCTGCACGGCGAGGCTGGCACGCGGTGAGGCACCCAGCATCAGCGAAGCATCGTTGCGCGTGGCGTGCGTCAGTTCCGCAATGTAGCGCACCAGCTTTGGGTCGCAGCGTACGAGGTCCACGAGGCTGCGCAGGCGTTCCAATTCTTCCGGTCCGATCACCGGTGAGATCTGGTCCACGTTGAAACGATACCGGCCTTCCTGGGCGCGCAGCAGCAATTGTTCTTCCTCTTCCAACGAGGGATGCCCCATGTCGATCTTGAAGAGGAAGCGGTCCAACTGCGCTTCCGGAAGGCGATACGTGCCTTCGTGCTCGATAGGATTCTGTGTGGCCACGATCATGAACGGATAAGCCATCGGATAGGTGATCCCGTCCACCGTGACCTGCCGCTCCTCCATCACTTCGAAGAGCGCACTCTGCGTCTTGGCCGGCGCACGGTTGATCTCGTCCACCAGCACGATGTTGCTGAAAATGGGACCGCCCTTGAAGCTGAAGGCGTTGATGCGCGGGTCGAAGATGCTGGTACCGATGACGTCGCTGGGCATCAGGTCCGGCGTGAACTGGATGCGGCTGAAGCCCGTGGCCACGGTGCGCGCGAGCAGTTTCGCCGCAAGGGTCTTCGCCACGCCGGGCATGCCTTCGATCAGCACGTGGCCATCGCTGAACAGTGCGATGATGAGCTGATCGATCACGTTGCCTTGGCCGATGATGACACGCTGTATCTCGTTGCGGATGCGCTCAGCGGCGTCGCGCAGTTCGTTGAGAGGAAAGGCAGGGGCGTACTCGGGGTTGGTTGTTTCTTCTTCCATGGTCTGGGGGTTTGGTCAGTCGGGGCGCGAGATCTCGCGCCCTTACGAACAAGGCGCTTTAAAGCCTGCGTCGCAGGTTTTGAAGAGCCTTGTTCAGTTTCAGCAGTTGTTCCTCACTTACGAATACCACGCCGGTGTAGTAGTCCATCAATCGGTTGGCATGCTCGATCTCTTCCTTGGGGATGCCAGTGCGCTGGGCGATCTCCTGCATCATCTCCTCATCCCACACCGTACGAGGCATCCGCAGTTTACGCCGGACCTCTTCCTTGAATTGCCCCACGAGCTTGCGGGCGATGTCGGCGTGGTCTCCGCGGAAATAGTAGAGTCTTCCCATGGTATCTGCGAAGTCTCGACTGGTGTTGCGCGGTGGTGCCACCTCGGGAATGGCGCGCTGGCGGCGGCGCGCGTACACGAAAACGGTGAGGAACAGCAAGGCGATCGCGACCCAGTAGGCCCACTTCAGCGCGGGCTGTGAAAGGATGTAGCGCAAGGGTGTCCGGCTTCCCGCGCGGCCCACCTTGTAGTATTCGTCCCACAGCACGGGCCGGTCCGGCAGCATGCGCAACGCGCCTTCCATGAATCCGCGCGCACCATCCTTCAGCAAATAATAGTTGGTGAAGGCGCTCGGTGTCGTACAGAGCCAGAGAGAGCCTTTGCCATAGCGCATCCGGAGCAGTACGGGCTGGTCATGCTGGTTTTCCGCCAGCACTTGCACACCATGCAAGCGGAAGTTCTTGAAGAAATAGTCGATCCCACCGCGAGCGAATTGGAAGTCACGGGTTTGGCGCAACGGCCAACTGGTGAAGCGCACAAGATCAGTGTCCCCATGGAGGATCTTCTTCACCCCAGCGATGGCGACAAGACTGTCTGCATTGTCCCAGTGATAGTCCGTGTGGAAACGCAGGCTGTCGATCATGTCGTCCCCGAAGTATTCCGCAGCGATGAAGGCGTCATCTCCGCGCTCCACCATCTTCAGCAGATTGTTCCGGTCCAAGGTGTCCACATTGAAATTCCCATTGATGAAGATGTGGTTCACGGGCGGCCGGACACTGTCGGTCGCGAGGCGTTGCTGCGCGGTAGTGTAGATGGGTTCCCGCATCGTGGTGACGCCCTTCGGAAAGAGGTCCGTGAGGCGATCATACACCAGGCCACAGGCGAACGGGTCGGTGCTATACCGCGTGTACGTGGGCTGCCAGTTGGGATCCCTCGGTGCGAGTTGTTCTAGCACGACCACCAGCGCCAGCACTGCCAGCGTCGCCGCGAAGATGATCTTTTCCGCGCGGCTCATCGGCCGTTTCCGTTCGGGGTGTGGAAGCGCACGAAGGCGGAAAGCATGTCGCGATAGCGCGCCTCGTCCATGGGCGCATCCCCGTACCACGCCCATTTGAAGAGGAAGCTGACCTCACCGAAGGCGGCGCGCGTGGCGGGGTCTCTCAGCTGGCGCATATAGTCGCGGTCCGTGTATCGGGGTTGCCATTTGATCAAGCCCTCATCCATCAGGCGGCGCAGTACCTTGAGGTAGTGGTAGCGCAGGGCCATGCGCCAGTCCCTGGCTTTTTCCGCTTTAGCAAGGAGCTTGTCCAGGTCCAGCACTTCGATGTTCTCCTCTATGGCGGTGACCTGCCGCGGCTTGCCCGCCTCCGCTGTGAAGACGCTGAAGAAGATCCGCTTCCGGAAGTAGACCATCAGGAAGATGAAGGCGAAGGCCAGCACCGCCCAGTCGAGATGGCCGAACACCCAGCCACCGGCCCTGCTACCAAAGATCTTCTGCAGCCAATGTCCGATCCACTTCATCAGATGGTCCCACCAGAGTGTGTGGATGTGCAGGTCCTTGTCGTAGTCGTAGTCCGGGTCGGCTTTTAGCAGGCGGATCACACTGGTATCGAAGGTTGCCGTGCGCACAGCAAGCGTGTCATCACCGACGGCTGTCCAGTCCTTCTTCTCCAGCGTGCTGTCCTTGATGGCAGCATCGGCGGTGGCATCCATCATCGCCATGGCGGAATCCGTGGCGGCAGGGATAGCCGTGGTGTCCCCATCTGCCACGGTGCGGCAAGGGAAGGCTATCGCCCAAAGGACGAAGAGGAGGATCGAAAATGAGCGGGCCACGGAAACGCTGCTTGCTTTTCGGCCTAGACGGTGGGCGGTACCACGATCACATCATCCACGCGCTCCAGCAACCCGCGGCCTTCCTTTTCCTCGATCAACGACAGAGCCTGAAATCCCAGCGGCACTTGCAGGAATGGCTGCATCAGCACACTCATCACGCCGAGGAGCGCCATCATCAAGGTCATGATCCAACCCATGCGCTCGCCCATGGCAGCCGTGTCCTGCATGCCGCCCACCCCGCTCATGGCACCGAAGCCGGTGAGAAGCAGGAATGGCAAGTAGATGATGTAGCTGATGACGCCGATCAGCATGGACAGTACGATCACCAGGCCGAAGGTCATCCACCAGCGGCCCTTGATCACCTTGAAGGAGCGTCCGATGCAATCACCGATGTCGGCCCGCTCGAACGCACGTAACGGCAAGGCCATGGAGAAGACGATGCCGAGCCAGATGGCCCCTACGATCAGCAGGATCATCCCGAAGGAAGCGATGATCCCCGCCAGTAGACCGATCACGAAGTAGGAGGGCAGCTGTCTGCTGGTCTCCTTCCATAATTGACCCATGGTGGGCGGCAGTCCTTTGTTCAGCATGTAGAAGCGCATGTATTCATAGACCATGGTGTAGAGCAGCAACATGGAAATGCCCATTAGCGCGTAGCCGAACAGCATGGTGCCCATACCGGCTATCATGCCTTCGATATTGCCGCCTCGGGCGCTGGTGAATACGCTGCGAAAGAAGCTGCCGAAAAGCACCGAGGCCACCAGATAGATAGGTAGGCAGATGAAGACCAGCGGGCGATATAGGGTTTTCCAGTTCTGGCGGATGAACTGGAAGCCGGTGCTGATCACGTCACTGAAGTCACGCTGTTGGCGTAACTCGATGTAGTCGTTGGGTGCGTTCGACATAGTAGGGGTAGATGATGAAGTAACCGATGATGAAAGTGAGACTGCCTCCGATGATGGCGATGTTCAGCGCGGGCGGCATGGTGGCGCTTCGCCGGGTAATGACCGATTCGATGAAGCCCGCCATGATAAAGCAGGGCACCAGGCCGATCACGATCTTAACACCTTTCCATGCGCCTTGGCGGAAGCTGGCCAGCCGCGTGTAGGTGCCGGGGAAGAGGATGCTGTTGCCCATCACAATGCCTGCGGACCCGGCGATGACGATGCAGCTGATCTCGATGGTGCCGTGAAGCCATATGCCTTGCAGGCTTTCGCGCAGCACGCCCTGGTCGTACATGAAATATTGGAAGGTCCCCAGCATGATGCCGTTCTGCACGAGGATCATCCAGGTGCCATAGCTCAGCAGCAGGCCACTGGCGAAGGCATAGAAGGAGACCATGATGTTGTTGAGCGTGATGCCGAAGAACATGTCCATCATCGGGGCATTTCCATAGACGCCCATCGGCGTGCCAGCTTTGATGTTCTCCAAGGTCATGTCGACGTAGCCATCGCCCATGATCAGCCGGGTGAAATCAGGGTCGTAGCGCGCACTAAGTCCTCCGATGACAACTGCGATGAGAAAGATCCCTGCGGCGATCGCCAACTGCTTTCGCGTGGAGGCCATCAGCAACGGAAGCTCCGTGACCCAGAAGGAGACGAAGCGGCCCATGCCCGTGCGCTGGTTGCGATAGATGTGCCGGTGCATTTCGGCGGCCAGCGTGTTCAGGTAGCCAGTGACCTTGGCGCCCGGATAGAATGTGCGCGCATAGCTGAGGTCGTCGTTGAGCTCGATATAGAGGGCGCTGGCCTGGTCCGGAGTGATGTCCGTATCGCGCTTGGCCACGAGCTGTTCCAGCCTTCGCCACTTATCACTGTTCCGCTTTACAAAGGCCGCTTCACGCATCGGTGGATCACCTGAGCAAACATAGCGATCCCCCGTTACCCTATTTTGCGAGCCGCCATGGAGACCATTCACATAGAGACCACGCAGAACGTGGCCCTGCATTATGAAGTGGCCACGATCGTGGACCGCGGCATTGCCGTGGTGTTGGATTGGCTGCTGCTCGCTGGCTACACCATCGCCGTTGTGCTGGTGGCTAATAAGCTCCATCTTGATCCTCCTGAATGGATCGTCATCCTCATCCTCGGCATTCCTTGGACCTTCTACCACCTGATCAGCGAATTGCTGATGGACGGGCAGAGCTTGGGAAAGCGCGCACGCAACATCAAGGTGGCACGGCTGGATGGGGGACAGCCCGGCATCGGGAACTACCTGCTGCGTTGGATGCTGCGCGTGGTGGACATGTTCTTCATGGTCGGTGCGGTGGTGATCCTCTTCAATGGGAAAGGCCAGCGTTTGGGCGACATCGCGGCGGGCACCACGGTGATCTCCCTAAAGCAGCGCTTCACTTTGGAGGATACGCTGCTGGCGGATGTTCCAGAGGACCACGAGTTAGTATTCCGGGAAGCCGCACGGCTCACCGATGTGCAGGCAAGGCTCATAAAAGAAGTGCTGGGGAACACCAGTTCAGCGAGACCCGTGGCCGTGCTGAAGCTCGCCAACCGGTTCCAGGATGAATTTGCGTTAGGCAACCAAGCGGACCCGGAGAAATTCCTGCGCACGTTGCTCACGGACCATCTCTTCCTCGCGGCTCGCTGAGCTCGCTGCTCAGGCCTTGGATCACTTTTTCCTCACGGTCTGCAGCCATACTTCCCGTCCAGCGCGAGGTGCGATGGAGTTGTAGCAGGGTGTGATCGTGAGCTCGGTGAATGCTTTGCCGAAAAGCGCGCGATACTCCTCCGTATTCCCTCCGAATGGCGGATGGTCCGTGTTCAATGCTTCATTGAAAAGCACACCCGTGAGCTTTCCGCCGGGAGCGAGCAACGCGTGCATCCGCTTTACATAGCGGGGGCGCAGCGCAGGGTCCAGTGCGCAGAAGAAGGTCTGCTCGAGGATGCGGTCGTACTGGCCTTTGTGAGTGAAGAAGTCGCCATGGATCAAGCGGGCCTTGGGAAATGCCGGGCAGCGGGCGACCAGGTCCTTGAGCGCGGCCTCGGTCAGATCGAGGGCATAGACGTTCCGGAAGCCTTGCCGGTACAGGTATTCCGCCTCATACGATCGACCTCCGCCGGGGACCAGGATCCGCAGTTCCTTATCGGTGAGTTGATCGATGTAGGCTTTCAGCGGTGTGCTCGGTGCACCGAGGTCCCAGCGCGTATCGCCGGTGGCATAGCGCTCGCTCCAGAAGGCATTATCCAGTTCCATGCTGCAAATTGAAAGGAACTTCAGCGGACAATCAAGCCCTGCGAAAAACGAGGTTTATCAGCGTGCGGTCCACTTGCATCTCCTGCAGCACGCCGTTGCGATAGATATAGCGCGTGACGTTCTTGTTCGGAAACGTGAGGGTATAGGTGTCCGGAGCGGTCTTCCTTAAGGGGCAATCCAGTAGCACGCTTTCCACGAAGACGGACGTTTGGTCCACCGGTTCCTCGTAGTACATACGGGCCGTGGTCCATTGCGAGGTAGCGGTGCGCTGGAAGGGAGCGTCCGGCTTCACATAGCAGTGTGACACGCCGGCATGCGTACTCATGTTGGTGGAATCGCGCAGGCTCTTGTTCAACCGGAGCATCGTGTTGCAGGATACCACGTTTCCATGCAGGTAGGAGGTGGTCAGGGAGGTGCGCACCACTTGTTTCAGCACCATCTCGATCTCCGAGTAGGAGGTGATCAAATAGGTGGCATTGGCAGGTTGACCCAGTCGCATTACCTGAATGCTGCCGACGATGTTGTTCCCCTTGAAGATGTTGAAGGTGGAACGCTGGGCCGACGCATTAACGAAGCCACAACACAGGAATGACATCGCCAGTAGGAGGCGCTGCGCGCGAAGGCAGGGGCGAAGCAGGCGAGGAAGCGGCATGTGGAGAAGGCCCCAAGGTAACGGGCCGATCATCAACACGGTATGTGGGCAACTTGAGTGCCACATTTACTGAAGCCGATCCTACTTTGCCGATCCTCGATCGCCATGGAATACGTCACACCCGAAAGCACTGGACCGTTTGTCGCTGAACCCAGCGCAACTCCGATCGACCTGCTTGAGAAGCACTTCGGCTACAAGACCTTCCGCCCCGGACAGTTGGAAGTTATCGAGCATGTGCTCGGCGGAAACGATGCCGTGGTGCTGATGCCGACCGGCGGTGGGAAGAGCCTTTGTTTCCAGGTTCCAGCGCTCGCCTTGGACGGCCTCACCGTTGTCGTCTCACCACTGATCGCATTGATGAAGGACCAGGTGCAGGCGCTGCAGGCCAACGGTATTCCTTCGGCATTCCTCAATAGCTCGCTTGATTATTCCGAGGAGCAGGCCATCGAGATCCGCTTGCGCAAAGGCCAGATGAAGTTGCTCTACGTTTCCCCGGAACGACTGCTTTCACAAGGCTTTTTGGAGCGCGTGGCGGAGTGGGGGCCAAGCCTCTTCGCCATCGATGAGGCGCATTGCATCAGCAGCTGGGGCCACGCCTTCCGCCCGGAATACAAGCGCTTGGACATCCTGAAGAAGGTCTTTCCGAACGTGCCGCTGATCGCACTCACCGCCACTGCGGACAAGGCTGTGCGCGGCGACATCGCGCAGCACCTCGGCATGCGCAACGAGCGCCTCTTCACCTCAAGCTTCGACCGGCCCAACCTCTCGCTGGCCGTGCTGCCGGGGCAGAACCGCTGGCCGATGCTGCAACGCATCATGCTTCGACACGCAGGCGAATGCGGCATCATTTATTGCAACAGCCGCAACGGCACGGAGAAGCTCGCCGCGCAACTCCAAGGTATCGGCATCCGTGCAGACCACTACCACGCCCGCATGGATGTCGCCGACCGCGACCGCGTGCAGGATTCCTTCATCCAAGGCCACACCCATGTGATCTGCGCCACCATCGCTTTCGGCATGGGCATCGACAAAGGCGACGTGCGCTTCGTGATCCACTGGAACATGCCGGGCACGTTGGAAGGCTATTATCAGGAGATCGGCCGCGCGGGGCGTGATGGTGCGCCGGCTGAGACCATCCTCTTCTACAGCTACGCCGACGTGCAGACGCACATGCACTTCATGGAGGAGGTGGAGGACGAGCAGTACAAGGCCATCATGGGCGCCAAGCTGGACCGCATGAAGGAGTATGCCGAAGCGCAGGTCTGTAGGCGCACCGTGCTGCTCAGCTACTTCAGTGAGGAAGTGGTGAAGCCCTGCGGCAACTGCGATGTCTGCAAGGACCCGCCGAAGTATTTCGACGGGACGCTGCTCGCGCAGAAAGCGCTTTCAGCGATGTTCCGCTGCCACCAGATGGTGGGTATGAGCGTGCTGATCGATGTGCTGAAAGGCACGCACAGCAGCGAGGTGCAGGCGAATAGACTCAGCCAAGTGAAGACCTTCGGCATGGGCGCGGATGTGAGCGCATTCGCATGGGTGATGTTCATCCAGCAGTTTCTCCAGCAAGGGCTGATCGAGATCGACTACAAGGACCGCTATCACCTGAAGATCACACCGCTCGGGCTCCGCGTGCTGAAAGACGAACACGCCGTGCGCTTAGTGACACCGGAAACAGTGAAGGAGCGGCAGGACCGCACCAAGAAAGTGAAGCTTCCACCGATAACTGAAGTAGCACCAGCCAGCGTCGACCTGCTGGAACAATTGAAGGTGCTGCGCCGCACCATTTCAAAAGAGATCGCCAAGCCAGCATTCGTCGTCTTCAGCGATGCCACCTTGATCGACATGGCCACGAAGAAGCCGCGCAACGTCTACGAATTCCGATTGGTGAACGGGGTAGGGGATCACAAGACGAAGCAGTATGCGGAGCGGTTCTTGGCGCTGATCGGGGAGGCTACGAAGTAGTAGTGGCCCTGGCACTCGCTCACATGTCTCCGCCGCGCGCAGCCGCTCGGCCCCGGAGCCTCATCCCGGGTTGCCGACGGGCAAGCATTGTAGGGCCTCTGGCCCGTCTCGTTTCATATTCATCCTATCATGAGGCGGGACGGATGCCCTAGGCAATAACGCACTCGGCAAAAAGCCGAACAAGTGCGACTGAAGCGTCCCGTTAGCGGTCACGATCCCCGTGCAAATAGGGATCCTATTGCGTGACGAGTTCACTACGTGTTGAAAACCCCGCAGGCAACAGCCTCCAGTTCAAGCGTGGAGAAGTTTCACAATCACATGTGGAGAACGCTACCCTACGTAGCGGCTAACATTACTCCTTGATCACCCGCTCGGACACCATTCCACCGGCCACACCGAACGTGATGGAATAAACGCCGCTGGGCAATACCGAAAGATCGATAGCTGATCGCGCAGCATCGAAGTTCACCGCGGTGATCTCACGGCCCAGAATGTCGTGGATCCGGATGGAAGAGAACGCTCCATCGGAGATCCCTTCAATATGTACCAAGCCCGCCGTGGGATTCGGGAAGAAGTGCGGGGTTGCTGCGGCTGCAGGCTCACTCACGGCCGTGGTACTCACTGCGCAAAGGCCGGTAGCCAGTACAGGAACATTGCTGTCCACTTCATGATTCCCGTCCCCCAGTGCGCCCTGCAGGTCGTTACCCCAAGCATGCAGAACGCCATCCGGGGTCAATGCCAGCCCGTGTTGGAAACCGGCGGCGATGTTAAGCACCCCATTGAGCCCGTTCACCTGCACCGGGAAGTAGGCCTTGCTCCCGATGGTGGAGCCATTCCCGAGTTCGCCATGCGAGTTTGCTCCCCATGTCCACACGGTGCCATCGGTCTTTAGCGCAAGGCTGTAGAACCCGCCGCCGCTTATGGCGGCCACCCCGCTAAGATCTTCAACCAGGACCGGGTGTGCGGTATACAGCACCAACGTATCAACATCGTGTCCCAACTGTCCGTAAGAGCTGTATCCCCAAGCATACACAGTACCATCGTTCTTGAGTGCCAGCGAATGGTAGCCGCCAGCGGCGATCGCTACGATCCCGGAGAGGCCAAGGACCTGTTCCGGAACAAGCGAGGGAAGGTTGGTACCATCGCCCAGTTGCCCGTATTGGTTGTCTCCCCAAACGTACACCGTGCCATCATTTCGCAACGCCATGGAATGGAAATTACCGCCGGCAATGGCGATGATGCCTGAGGGCGTTCCGGCTTGTACGGGGAGGTTCGTGGAAATGCCGGTGCCATTCCCCAATTCACCTTCGTAGTTGCGCCCCCAAGCCCATACGGTACTATCATTTTTCAAGGCCAACGCATGTGCTGAACAGTCCCCGGCAATGGCGGTGATACCGGAAAGACCGTTCACCTGGCCGGGTGTGTAGGTGGAACCTCCCACTGTGCCATTGCCCAATTCCCCTTCGCTGTTATCGCCCCAGCACCACACGGTGCCATCGCTCTTTACAGCCATGGAAAAATGGTTGCCAGCATTAACGGCCATTACGTTCGCAACGCCGCTCACGGGGGCAGGAAGCGGAACGTAGGTGGCCGGCGCGCTGTCGTAGCCCAGTTGCCCGTAAATGTTCTCTCCCCACGCCATCACGGTACCATCGCTGCAAATGGCCAAGGTGTGATCAATGCCTCCAGCGATTTTTTGGGCGTGAACATGGGCTACCACGGAAAGCGCAACGAGGGTGGGGAAGAGTCGGTTCATGGTAGTTGGTCCGGTCCACGGATATGCGAACGAACCATCGAATGTAGTTCAGCTCCGAACAACCCGGGCACCCGATCGCGTGTCCTACAACGCGGGCAGCCGCCCGGCCCCGGAGTCTCATCAGGGGTTTGCCGATCGGCAGGTAGTGTAGGGCCTCTGGCTTGTCCCGTTCCATGTTCGTCTCCAACTCTGGCGCGAGCGTCCGCGCTCGTGCCTCAGTATCAGTGGTATTGCGAAAGCTGCAAACACATGAGCGTGGACGCTCAAGGCGTTGCGGGGATACAGGATGAACTACGCGGCTCTGTTCCGCTTCCCGTGCGGACGTTCTGTTCAGTTCTAGAAAACGTAGCCGAAACGCAGGCCTCCGGTCACCACCAAGGGTGTAGTGTCTCCGAAGAAGGTATGTGTGAAGGCGTATTGCTGGCGATGTCCGTGGTAGTAGTAGTTGTTGCCGTAAGTGTTGCTGTCTGCCCACTCGCCGTTGCGCCACTCCCCACCGTAGCCGAGGCCGCCGCTGATGTCGAAAGTGATGTGCTCGCCCAAAAAGAATTCCCGGCCAATGTTCAGGACAAGGGCCGCACTGGTATACTTATCCGTGTTCTTGATGTCTGGAAAGTTGTTAAAGGGGGGATAGGGGTTATAGCCTCCGTAAGTGTAGTAGGTGGTTGACCACGCACTGAACGTCAGTTCCGGACTCAGGTACCAGCCCGCCAATGGATGCGCATCCCGCGATGATACCAACCGTTTGGGGGATCGTGGCAACTTGAACTTCAAGCCGGCGGTGAACAGCCCCCCCTTGCTGTTATACAGATCATTATTATTGTCAATACCCCCACTCCATAGACCGATATAGCCAGCCTTCAGTACCAGGTTGATGTGGTTCCCGAGCACCTGCTCATAGCCTATCGTAACATGATTCAAGGCGGGTGCTATCACATCCAGGAACAAGGCATGTTTGCGGCCAAGAAAAGCCGCGCTGGAGGGGCTTTCTGAGCTGGGCGAAGTGAACATGTAGGCTTGACCATCCTTGAGTTTTATCTTGGACAGGTCTTGCTTGCTCACCTCGATCACCACCGGTTGCCCATCCGAATGGGTGCGGTACTTCACAACGTCCAGTCCGATCTCCGTCACTTGGCCGACGATCACATTCCCATTCGTATAGAACAAGGAATCCTGTGCGAAGGCCGTGGCCGTGAACGACACAGTTAGTGCGAACAATGTGGCGCGAATGAACATGGTGGAGGGTTGAATTGGGTGGGAATGTGGGTGTAACGTACGGATCCAGAATGAATTGCCGTGCTGTCTGGGCTTTCGACATTCCCCTAGGCCTCTTTGCTCCATGCCCTGCCGTATCCCGCCTCTCTGCACATCTTTGCCCCATGGCGCTCAGTTCCGCTCTTCTCGACCAGGCTGTCGACCAATTGGCCACGTTGCCCGGCATCGGCCGCCGCACGGCCATGCGTTTGGCGTTGGACCTGTTGCGTCGCGAGAAGCACGAGGTTATCCGTTTCAGCGAAGCGGTCCGCCGCTTGCGTGAGGAGGTGATGTACTGCACCGAGTGTTGCAATATCAGCGATCGCCCGGTATGCGACATTTGCGCCAACCCGGCCCGCGACCGCGGTATGATCTGCGTGGTGGAGGACATCCGCGACGTGATCGCCATCGAGAACACGCACCAGTTCAAGGGACTCTACCACGTGCTCGGCGGCGTCATCAGCCCCATGGATGGCGTGGGCCCGGACGACCTGCACACCAAGGAACTCTTCACGCGTATCGGTAAAGGCGGAGTGAAGGAAGTGGTGCTGGCGCTCGGCGCCACGCTGGAAGGCGATACCACCAGCTTTTACTTGGACCGCAAACTCGGAGAGGACAATGTGGTGGTGAGCATGATCGCGCGAGGCATCAGCATCGGTGGAGATCTCGACCAAGTGGATGAGGTGACCTTGGGTCGGAGCATTGCCGATCGAAAGCCATACGAGCAAAGTGTTCGCAGATGAGTGGTGGAGGCTTTTACGGGTGGATGTGTTACGAGTTGACGTGTTACGAGTTGACGCGTTACGTGTTGGCGCGAATTCAACACGTAACGCGTAACGACCTCAACCCGCAACGCGCTATTATTTAGGAATGAAGCTCAGCGTCATCATCGTCAATTACAATGTGAAGGCCTACTTGGAGCAGTGCCTGCGCACGGTATTCGAGGCACTGAAGGGGATGGAGGGCGATGTGTTCGTGGTGGACAACCTGAGCACTGACGGTAGCGTGGAGATGGTGCGCGAAAAATTCCCGCAGGTGAAGCTCATCGCCAACCAGGATAACGTCGGCTTCAGCCGCGCGAACAACCAGGCGATCCGCGAGAGCAACGCCGAGTATGCCGTTCTGTTGAATCCCGATACGGTGGTAGGTGAAGACGTCTTCCGAAAGGTGGTGGCCTTCATGGATGCGGACCCCAACATCGGCGGACTGGGCGTGAAGATGATCGATGGCACGGGCCGTTTTCTTCCGGAGAGCAAGCGCGGTCTCCCCACGCCAGCCGTGGCTTTTTACAAGATCATCGGCCTCGCCAGACTCTTTCCGCGCAGTCGAATCTTCGGCCGTTATCACCTTGGACATTTGCCCGAGAACGAGGCTGCGCCGATAGAGATCCTATCCGGTGCGTGCATGTTCCTGCGCAAGGAGACACTGGACAAGGTGGGCCTGCTGGACGAGAACTTTTTCATGTACGGAGAGGACATCGACCTGAGCTACCGCATTACCCTTGGC
>JBEPUG010000024.1:0-27184 GCA_041691695.1 Flavobacteriales bacterium | reverse complement strand
CTACAAAGTGAAAATCAACTACTGAAAACCTGTCAACGCTATTCAGGCGAGGTCAGCCTAACAACAGAGAACGAGCAACTGACAACCGAATCCTCACGCAAACGCCTGCAGGTCGCACAACTTGCGGTACTGCCTGTGCGCTGCGAAGAGCTCAGCGTGCGTGCCGCGTTCAATGATGTTACCCTTGTCCAGCACGATGATCTCGTCGCAATGCTGGATGGTGCTTAGCCGATGCGCGATCACCAATGAAGTGCGGTCCTTCATCAGCTTGAAGAGTGCGTCCTGCACCAGCCTTTCGCTTTCCGTGTCCAATGCGGAGGTGGCCTCGTCGAGGATCAAGATCGAAGGATTTCCCAGTACGGCACGCGCGATGGCGATGCGCTGTTTCTGTCCGCCGCTCAAGCGGTTCCCGCCATCCCCGATGTTTGTCTGGTAGCCGTTCGGCATACGCTCGATGAACTCGTGAGCGTTGGCGATCTCGGCTGCACGCCGGATGTCGACCTCACTGACTCCCGTGCGCCCGAATGCGATGTTCGTGGCCACCGTGTCATTGAAGAGCAGGCTGTCCTGTGTCACGATGCCCATTAGCGCGCGCAGGTCCTTGATACGCAGATCGCGGATGTCCGTACCGTCGATCTTCACCGATCCGGCAGTAACATCGAAGAAGCGCGGAAGCAGCCCGGCGAGCGTTGTCTTACCACCACCACTGGTGCCCACTAATGCCAAACTCTTGCCCTTCGGAATGGTCAGGCCGATGTCCTGCAACACCGGCTTGTTGTCATAGGCGAAACCGACATGAGTGAACTCTACGCGGTCGGTGAAGTGTTGGATCGGCCGTGCATCCGCTTTCTCCACCACCGTGTTCGGGATCGATAGCACATCGAACACGCGTTGCGCGCTGGAAGAGCCGCGCACGATGCCCGAGTATCCTTGGGAAAAGCCTTTTATCGGCGTGAGGAGCTGGGAGAAGATGATGATAAAGCCGAGGAAGCTGTCGCCACTAAGGCTGGCGTCCGGGCCGAGTACCAGCGTGCCACCAAGGAAGGCGATGGCCGCCATCACTGCGGTGCCCAAGGTCTCGCTGAGCGGCGAAGCGATGTCCTGTCGATTCATCATCGAAATACCGGACCGCGTAAGCATGTCATTTTCGCGCTCGAAACGGCGCCGCATGGCTTCCTCGCCATTGAAGGCCTTGATCACGCGCATGCCGGTGAGGGTCTCCTCCACGCGCGCAAGGAGGTCCGCGCTCTTCTCCTGCACACGGGTGCTGCGCCGCTTCAGGCTCTTGCTGATGCGCCCGATGAGCAGCCCGCTGATCGGCAGCAACAGTAGGGAATAGAGCGTGAGTTGCGGCGACAAGGTCACCATGGTGCCGAGGAAGAGGATCACGGCGATCGGCTCCCGGAATACCATCTCGATAGAGTACATCACCGAGAACTCCAGCACCTGCATGTCGTTCGTGATCAGCGAAAGCAGGTTCCCTTTGCGCTCGTCGGTGTGGTAGCGAAGGGGCAGCTCCAGCATCTTGTCGTAGATCTTCGAGCGGACATCGCGCACGATGCGATGGCGGAAGACGCTGATGGCACGCACGGCGAGGTAGCGGAAGATGTTCTTCAGCAGGAAAAGCACGACCACCGTGCCGCAGATGATCCCCAGCGCGCCGATCTGTCCGTGTAGTTCGATCAACCGGGTGAGGGACCAGTTGAAGAAGTCGCCAAGGCCTTCCTTGCTCCATTCCAAGGCCGGCCGAACATGCTCCGCCTTGGTCTGCCCCAGCAAAAGGCGCAGGAAGGGGATGAAGAGCAGCATGCTGGAGAGGTGGAACACCGTGGCCAGCAGGTTGAATATCCCGTTCATCACCGCGTACCGCCTGTAAGGGCGGCCGAAGCGCATGATGCGGAGGAAATTCTTCATGGAAAGCGGCAAAGGTATCGGGAGAAGATCCACCTGAAAGGCCTATGAACGGGGATACCACAAAGGGCAACGAAGAGCACAAAGGATCACCAAACGGTAATCGCGTCTCTTTGTGTTCTTTGCGGTACAGAGCTTCCCGTTTCCCTGTATTCCAGTGGTGAAACTTGCCTCCCCTCTATCTTCGCCGCATGGACAGCGTCCGACAGAACAAGGTGAACAGCCTGCTCCAACATGAGATGGCCGAGGTGATGCAGGGCCACAACCGGGAACTGCTGCCCGGTGGACTGATCACGGTGACGGCCGTGCGCGTGAGCCCGGATCTGGGGATCGCCAAGGTCTACATCAGCCTTTTCCCAGTGAAAGACAAGCAGGCCATACTGGACAACGTTCGGAACATGGGCCACAAGTTGCGCGGAGAGCTCGGCCATCGCGTTGGTAAGCAACTGCGTATCGTTCCGGACCTGCTCTTCTACATAGACGATTCACTGGATCGCATTGAGGAGATCGACAACCTGCTGAAGAAGTAGTGATGCAGTACGACCCGGTAAAACGTCGCCTCGGCGCGGTATTCAATAGCACGCCCTTTCTACGGAAGGTCTTCTATGGCCTACTCGACCTGCTACTGTTGCGGGCGTGGCACATCCATAAGGAGTTGCGTGCCTGGTCCAAGGGCAAGCGCGACCGCGAACTAGCGATCTATGACGCCGGCGCGGGATTCGGGCAATACAGCTATTGGCTGAGTGGATCCTCGCGAAAGTGGAGTATCACCGCGATCGATGTAAAGGAGGAGCAAGTAGCGGACTGTAATGCGTTCTTCCAAGACATCGGTCGACCGCAAGTGAAGTTCGAAGTCGGCGATGTGACGAAGTTCCAACGCCCCGACAGCTTCGAGCTCGTAGTGTGCGTGGACGTGATGGAGCACATCCTGGAGGACGAGGCCGCGTTGCGCTGCTACTCCGCTTCGCTGAAGAAGGGCGGCATGCTCATCATCAGCACGCCCAGCGACCAAGGAGGCAGCGATGTGCATGGCGAGGAGGAAGGCTCCTTCATCGAGGAGCACGTGCGCGACGGCTATAACATCCAGGACATCGAAGCGAAAGCACTACGCAACGGCTTCAGCAAAGTGGAGGCGCGCTACAGCTACGGAGCGCCGGGCAAGATCAGCTGGAAGCTCAGCATGAAGTGGCCACTACTGATGCTCAGCGCCAGCAGGTTGTTCTTCATCATCCTGCCGTTCTACTACATCATTGCGTATCCGATCGCCTTCGTGCTGAACTGGTTTGATGTGAATACGAAGCATGCCACGGGCACTGGGTTGATCGTGAAGGCGTGGAAGTGACCGAGCGTTCCGGGAACGGTCGATGAAGTGATAGATCGATGAACCTTCCGCTCCTCTTCGCCCGCCGATACCTGCTCGCCAAGCGTTCGCGCAACGCGATCAACATCATCACGCTGATCAGCATCGTGGTGGTGGCCGTGGTGACGGCGGCGATGGTGGTGGTGCTCAGCACGCTGAACGGGATCTCGCAACTGGTGGACACGTTGTACAGCCCCTTCGATCAGGACATCACGATCACGGCGGCCGTGGGCAAGACCTTCCAACGGGACAGCATAGATCTCTCCGCGATCAAGGCATTGCCCGAGGTGCAGCGGACGAGCTGGGTGATCGAGGAGAACGTTCTGTTGCGCTCCGGCGATCAGCAGACGGTGGCCACCATGAAAGGCGTGGAGCCGCAATACCTCGATATGAGTCGCCTGCCTGCTCAGATGTACAGTGGCGATGCGAAACTCGAAGGTGTCACAGGTCCGCTGGTGATCCTTGGCGCAGCATTGAAGGATGGTTTAGGCGTGCCGAAGAACGACGATATCACACAGCCGCTGGTGATCAGTGCATTGGTGCGAGGAGGCAAGCCGGGTAGGCTTTCGCAGGCTTCCTTCGAGCAGACGCGTGTCGGCGTGGCAGGCGCTTTTACCATCAACATGGAGTTCGATAACCAGTACATGATCGCGCCGATCGCAATGGCCTCGAAGCTGCTGCACTACGGTAATGCGGTGAATGCGCTGGAAGTGCAGGCCGTGAAGGGCACGGATCCCGACCGGCTGGAACATGAAGTGGAGAAGATCGCCGGGCCGCGCTACACGGTGAAGACGCGTTACCAGAAGAACGCGCTGATGTACAGCACAAACGCGTCGGAGAAGTGGTTCACGTTCGTGATACTCGCCTTCATCGGACTCATCGGAGCCTTCAACATCATCGCATCGCTCACGCTGATGATGATCGAGAAAAGACAGGACATGCGTACGCTGAGCGGTATGGGCGTCACCGATGGTTTCATCCGCCGCGTGTTCTTCTTGGAGGGAATGTTGATCGTGGTAGTCGGCACGGTGGCCGGGCTGCTCGTCGGGCTTGGGCTGTGCGCGTTGCAACAATGGACGGGCATGGTGTCCTTGCAGGATTCCGTGGTGGAGGCCTATCCGGTAAAAGTGATGTGGACGGACCTTGTGCTGATCTTCATCGCGGTGATGTCCATCGGCACGCTCGCGGCATGGGTGCCTCTGCGGAGCTTGAGCCGGAGATACCTAACGGGGGCGTAAGTTTTTAACCGCAAAGACGCTACGGCGCAACGGAAATGCACGCAACGTTTCTGGAAGGCGATACGCTTTGAAAAAAAGATCCCGTTGAGTTCTCGTTGCGTCGTTGCGGTTGGCTCACGCACTCACCTCAACGACCTCTTCTTCTGGAAGAATGCCATCATCAGATCGGCGCATGCGGGTTCGAGTATACCGCCGGTCACTTGCGTCTTGGGGTGCAGCAGCATATGGCCCACGCGGCGATAGCCTGCCTTCTCATCGAACGCGCCGAAGACGATGCGGCCGATGTGGCTCCAGCCCAAGGCACCCGCGCACATCACGCACGGTTCAAGCGTGACGTAGAGTGTGCAATCGTGCAGGTACTTGCCGCCGATGAACTCCGCTGCTGCGGTGATGGCCTGCATTTCTGCATGCGCGGTCACGTCATTCAGGCGCTCGGTGAGGTTATGTCCGCGTGCGATGATGCGGTCGTTGGCGACGATCACCGCGCCGATCGGCACTTCGTCCGCCGAGAACGCTTGCTCCGCCTCACGCAAGGCATGGCGCATCCAATGCTCGTCGTCGTGTGTCGGGAGGATCGTTTCATGCATGATCACGCGGTGGCCTTTTCCACGGTCCGGTCCACTTCACCATTCAACACTTCGGCGATGCCCGGCTTGATGTCCTTGATGTTCAATTGCGTGGTGATCGTGTCACGCCATTCGTTCTGCTCGATGTGGTAGAGCACACTGAACGGCGCGCCACTACGCAGCAGGTCGAAGTGCTCGCCTTGGCGGAACGCGATCGCATCCAGCTCGACGTTCGGCTGCTTCGGATCGCAGACCTTGAACTTCAGATGATCCCCACTGTTGCCGATCAAGCGCACTTCTTTAGCTGTTAATCCGCGTGTCTGGAACACCGGTTTCATGTTGCACGGGCCGAAGGGCTCCATGCCTTGGATGCCGCGAACGAAGGCTGTTGCGATATCCGCCAGCGCGATCTCCAGGTCCACCTCTTCTTCCGGAATGCGCATGGAAGGCTTGATCTGCGCGCGCACCACCATCTCGAAGCGATCGCGGAATGCCTGCACATTCTCCGGCTTCATGGTGAGACCCGCGGCATACATGTGCCCGCCGAATTGCTCCAGCAGATCGCTACAAGCGGCGATAGCATCGTGTACGTTGAAGCCCCTCACACTACGTGCACTGCCGCCCACCATTCCGTTGCTCTCGGTGAGCACGATGGTCGGGCGATAATGATGTTCGATGAGCCGCGATGCCACAATGCCCACCACGCCCTTGTGCCAGTTCTTGTTGAAGACCACGGTGCTCCATGCATCGCGCAAAAAGTCATCGGTCTCGAAGAGTTCCAGTGCTTCCTCGGTGATCGCCTTGTCGAGTTCCTGCCGCGCGGAGTTGTTGCCGTCAATGCGGGTGGCGATGTTCTCCGCCTCGCTGTCGCCCTTGGCCAGCAGCAGTTCCACCGCTTGTTGCCCGTGTTCGATCCGCCCGGCGGCATTAATGCGCGGCCCGAGCGTGAAGACCAGGTCCATGATGCTGAGCTTCCGCTTGAAGTTGGACAGGCCAAGGATCGCCTTGATGCCCGGCCGCGGCTCAGCATCGTTCAAGCGCTTCAGGCCGAAGTGCGCGAGCACCCTGTTCTCACCATCCAGCGGAACGATGTCGCAACCGATGCTCACCGCCACGAGGTCCATCAATTCCTCAACCTCGCTGAAGGGCATGTCGTTGTGCTGCGCGAAAGCTTGCATCAGCTTGAAGCCGATACCGCAGCCGCTCAATTCCTTGAAGGGATAGTTGCAATCGGGACGCTTCGGGTCGAGCACGGCCACGGCCGCCGGAAGTTCCTTGCCTGGCAAGTGGTGATCGCAGATGATGAAGTCGATATCGCGTTCCGCGGCGTAGGCCACTTTGTCCACGGACTTGATGCCGCAGTCCAATGCGATGATGAGCTTCACACCACGTTCCGCCGCGCGATCGATGCCGAGCGTGGAAATGCCGTAGCCCTCGGCATAGCGGTCCGGGATGTAGTGCATGATGGCCCCGGTGCACCGCGAGAGAAAGCTGTAGACCAAGGCGACGGAGGTGGTGCCGTCCACATCATAGTCGCCATAGACCATGATCATCTCTTTTTCGCGCAATGCCTGTTCGATGCGTTCCACCGCACGGTCCATGTCCTTCATGAGGAAGGAATCATGGAGTTGGTCGATTCTCGGATGGTAGAAGGCCTTCGCCTCTTCGGCATCGGTGACGCCGCGTTGTGCGAGCAGCGTTGCCATGGCCGGAGTGCAGCGCGCGTGCGTCAAGACATCGATCACCGCTGGATCGACCTCCGGCTTCAAGCGCCACCGTTTGTTCATCGCGGACATGCGTGCAAGTTATCGACGAGTGGGTTCTTTTTTACCGCAACGGCGCTACGGCGCAACGAAATTGCCGCGGAACTAGAGAAGTGGTCTTGCATCCGAGGTGTTTGGCCAAAGTGGTTTGCAACAAGTTGCGAATGAGCAGCGGGCTTCACCGTCACAGCATCCGCGTCAACGGCGGTTTCGACTGACTTCCGGGAGCAGGGATACTCCGGGTCGAGCGTGCTTTTTCGGAACACGGTATCTTTGCAGCCGCCCTTCACCCATCAAAGAGTCGGCACCCGCCCATGATAGATCTCGACACGATCCCGATGACCAATGACAAGAGCTCCCGCCAATTCGAAATGGAAGTGGAAGGGCGCACGGCCAAGATCGAATACGAATTGAACGGCACCAAGATGTTCCTCACGCATGCGGCGGTGCCGAAATCCCTCGCTGGCAAAGGCGTGGGTTCGGCCATCGTGGAGCGTGTCTTCACCTACATCGAGCAGAATGGGCTGCGCTTGGTCCCCATGTGCTCCTTTGTGACCGCCCACCTGCGCGAGCACCCGGAATGGCAGCGCATCGTGGAGAAGGGCGTGCACATCTGAGTATCCCTCAGCCCCTCGGCTAACTTCGCGTACTCTTTGCCCGACGGCTCTGCTGCCTCCGGGTCTTTTCCCATCTTCCTATGTCCGTGAAAGTCCGTTTCGCCCCGAGCCCGACCGGCCCCCTGCACATGGGTGGTGTCCGTACGGCACTCTACAACTATCTCTTCGCGCGTAAGCACGGGGGGAAATTCCTGCTGCGCATCGAGGATACCGACCAAGGACGCTTTGTTCCCGGAGCCGAGGATTATATCCGCGAGGCGCTGGAATGGTGCGGCATGGTGCCCGATGAAGGGCCGTGGAACGGCGGGCCCGATGGACCCTATCGCCAGAGCGAACGAAAGCCGATGTACCGCGCCTACGCGGAGCAACTCGTGGCAGCGGACAAGGCCTATTATGCCTTCGATACGTCCGAGGAACTGGATGCCATGCGCGAACGGCTGAAGGCCGCGGGTGTCGCAGCTCCGGCCTACAACGCAGTGACGCGGGAGCACATGAAGAACGGCCTCACCTTGAGTGCCAATGAGACCAAGGAGCGACTGGAACGTGGCGATGAACACGTGGTACGCCTGAAGGTGCCGCGTAACGCGGAGGTGCGTTTCGAGGACATCATCCGCGGCTGGGTGACCGTGCATACCGCCAACATCGATGACAAGGTGCTCTTCAAGAGCGATGGCATGCCAACGTACCATCTCGCCAACATCGTGGACGACCATCTGATGGGCATCACCCACGTGATCCGCGGCGAGGAATGGTTGCCAAGCGCACCCTTGCATGTGCTGCTCTATGAGGCCTTCGGCTGGGAGCGGCCTGCCTTCGCACACCTGCCATTGATACTGAAGCCCGACGGCAACGGCAAGCTTAGCAAGCGCGATGGCGACCGGCTGGGCTTCCCCGTTTTCCCGCTGGATTGGACGGACCCGAAGACCGGCGAACGCAGCAGCGGATACCGCGAGCGGGGCTACTATCCGGATGCCTTTGTGAACATGCTGGCCCTGCTTGGATGGAATCCGGGCACTGAGCAGGAGATCATGACGAGGGAAGAACTTATCGGGTTATTCGATCTGGAGCGTGTCCATAAGAGCGGGGCAAAATTCGATCCGGAGAAGACGAAGTGGTTCAACCAGCACTACCTGCGGATGCAGCCGGACCATGTGTTGGGTGCGCAGCTGCAAGCGAAATTGAAAGAGGCGGGCATCGATGCCACCCTGGACAAGGCCACGGCCGCAGTAGACTTACTGAAGGAGCGCGCCACCTTTGTGGATGATATGCTTGAAGGCAGCTATCTGTTCACTGCCGGATCACCGCTCGCTGGCAATGAGGTGGTCCTTGCGGAATTGCGGAAGCGCTGGAAGCCCGAGGCTGCTGCCGCCATCGAGACCTTCATCGTCCGCATTGGGGAACTGGACCATTTCACACCACAGGAAGTGGAGCGGACCTTCACATCGGTATTGGAAGGGGCCGGTATGAAGATCGGCCAAGTGATGCCGTCCTATCGTCTGTTCGTGGCAGGTCGCATGCAAGGTCCTGGCATGTTCGATGTGAGTGCTTTTCTTGGACATGATGAAGTGGTTGCACGCCTGCGTAAAGGCCTTGAGATCTGCGCGTCATGGGCATGATCGAGGTCAACGGGATCAAGGTTTACGCCTACCATGGCTGCCTTTCTGAGGAAGGCCGCATCGGTGGGCACTACCGCGTGGATATCTCCGTGGAAGGTGACATGGCCCGAGCGGAACGTTCGGACAAGCTCGCCGACACCATCGACTATGGTCGCATCACGGCCATTGTGGTGGAGGAGATGGCCAAGCGCTCGCAATTGATCGAGCATGTGGCGGCGCGTATGTTGGACGCCTTGAAGACGGAGTGGCCCAACAGTTTCCAATGGCGTGTCCGCTTGGTGAAGGAACATCCGCCCATCGCAGGCGCTGTGGACCAGGTGGTCTACACCATGGAAGGATAGCCGGACGCGGACTATCTTCGCGGCCCTTGCGGCGAGGCTGCATTTGAAATTCCGGTCGCGTGGCCGAGTGGTTAGGCACAGCTCTGCAAAAGCTGCTACTGCGGTTCGAATCCGCACGCGACCTCCAAGTGGATGCCCCGGCCCGCCGGGGCATCCTGCTTTTCGCCAACTTGGTGCCCTGCCATACCGATCGGCCCTCTCCTGCGTTGTGACCCCGTATTCTGAACATTGCATGCGCTCCATTACGCCGCTTTTCCTAGCCCTGTCCCTTGTTGGTGTGGCCGATCGGTCATTCGCCCAGACCGCCATTGGACAGTGGCGGGACCACTTCCAATACCGACATACACTTACCGCCATCGAAGGCGATGGCAACATCTATTGCGCCACCACCTCGGCCATCTTCAGATACGATGAGCAGAGCGGAGAGACCACACGCTTCACTAAGGTAAATGCCCTCAGTGACGTGAATATCCTCTCCCTCGGTTGGAATGCCGATCGCAAGAACCTGCTCGTAGGATACAAGAACGGCAACTTGGATGTCATCTCCGGCAGCTCCGCGACCAATGTTCCTGACATCAAGCGCAGCTCCATCACCGGAGACAAGGGCATATACAGCATTACCTGCCAAGGCCAACTGGCCTACTTGGCCTGCGGATTTGGGATCGTGGTAGTGGACCTTTCGAAAATGGAGGTGAAGGATACATGGATCATCGGGCCTGATGCCAGCCAGCTCCAAGTGAACGGAGTGATGTTCCTTGGGGATTCGATCTACGCTGCAACGCAGCAAGGGTTGTTCGTGGCCTCACAGAACGCGACCAATCTCGCCGCCTACACCAACTGGTATCGGCGTATGGATCTGCCAAGTCCCACCAAGGCTTACTCCGCAGTGGTCGCCTTCAATGGTAAACTCATGGTGAACCGGCGATACAGCGATTCTATCCAAACAAACACCGATACCATCTATGTGTATGACGATGGTTGGCATCCAATGACCGCCACATTGGGAGACCATGATCGGACGATGAATGTTTCAGTTGATGGCCTGCGCCTCACTGTCACACAACGTGGTCAAGTGCGGCAGTTTGATCAGCAGTTTACCGAGACGTATAGTGCTTATACGATCGGGGGCCAAGATATCAGGCCAGTTTGGGGCCTCGATCGTGCTCAAGGGGGATTATGGGTGGCCACCGATGGTAACGGGCTGGTCCAGTTCGAGTCAGGCACCAGTTTTTCGATCATCTACCCCAATGGTCCCAAGAACAACAGTGTATATAAGATGGCTTCGGCACAAGGGGTACTCTATGCGACCAGTGGTGGACCCACTGGAACTTGGGATGATGAATTCCTTAAGGACGGCGTACACTATTTCGAGGACGGGGTATGGAATACCACCGATGGTTCGAACGATGCTCTTTACGCACAAGGCGCGAACACATATGGCGGAACGGTAAATGACGTCCTTCCCGTGGTGGTGGACCCCCAAGATGGTCATCACGCGTTTGTCGGAAGTTGGGATGACGGTCTGATGGAGTTCCAGAACGGACATGTCATAGGCTTCTTCGGTACCGATAACAGCACACTTCAGCGGTTCCACAACGGCACTACAGATGATATACCCACGCGAGTGGGTGGCTTGGCCTATGATGCCAATGGCAATTTATGGGTGTCCAACAGCGATTGCACCAAACCCATCAGCGTGCGTTTGAAGAACGGCGCTTGGTATTCGTTCAGCATGGGAACAGCGCTCGGCAACAATGCCCTATTGGCCGACATGATAGTCGGCCAGAATGGATACAAGTGGGTGTTACGGCCACGCAGTTCCGGGCTCCTCGTATTCACCGATAACGGCACGCCCAGCGACCCCAGCGATGACCAAGCGAAAGCACTGACCACATTCCAAGGTGAAGGGATGCTTCCGTCCATGGATGTGTTCAGCGTGGCCGAGGATAAGGACCAACAGATCTGGGTGGGTACCGGTAAAGGGGTGGCTGTGTTCTACAACCCGGACGCCGTCTTCACCAATTCCAACTTCGATGCGCAGCAGATCCTCATTGAGCAGGATGGCAATGTGCAGATTCTTCTTGAGACCGAAACAGTAAGCGCTATTGCCGTGGACGGTGCGAACAGAAAATGGCTTGGCACCCTGTCCAGTGGTGTCTATCTGGTCTCCCCGGACGGCACGAAACAGTTGGCGCACTTCACTGCGGCGAACAGCCCACTGCCAAGCGACGACATCACCTGTCTCGATATAGATGACGCAACGGGGGAGGTGTACATCGGGACAGATCTTGGTATCATGGGGTATCGGGGCGATGCCACGGAGGGAGCCACCGCCGAGGACTGTGCCACCGTGTTCCCGAATCCCGTGCGGGAGAACTACACGGGCCCTGTCGCGATCACGGGGCTGATGAAGGGGAGCGATGTCCGGATCACGGATGTGGTCGGCAACCTGGTCTACCATACCACCTCCAATGGCGGGCAGGCTATCTGGCCTGCCACCGATATGAGCGGGAACAGGGTGGCGACCGGGGTTTATCTAGTGCTCGTCATGGATCCAACAGGAGCATCCAAGTGCAATACCAAGGTGATGGTGGTCCGTTAAGGCGCCTCGTACGCTTCACCGAAATTCGCCCATGCTCCAGACCACCCGTGCGGTCATGCTGAAGACTGTTAGGCACGGCGACAGGTCCGTTGTGTTGAAGGCCTATACGGAAGCCTTCGGTGCGCGCTCTTACATGCTCCGAGCGGCACGTCGTGGCCGATCCTCCGTGATCCCACAAGCACTGGATCGCTTGGAGTTGGTTGTCACCGAGGATGCTCGACACGAGATGCACATCATACGCGAGTGGAGGGTGGAACTCCCGTATCTGCGGGTGCGGACCGAGCATGCGCGAGGATTGCTGCTGCTATTTGCACAAGAAGTTCTTTACAGGACCCTGCGCGAGGAAGTGCAGGATCACGACCTGTTCGAACTGGTCCAGCGCACCTTGGAGCAGATCGACAGCAGTGAAGACCTGAACCATTTACCTCTATTCCTGCTGCTGCGCCTCTCTGGCCAGCTTGGTTTTCAGCCTGAATTGCCTATTGGGAATGTGGAGCACTTCGATCTGCGGGAAGGGCGGTTCATCACGGGACGGCCAGCACATGGTTTCTGCTTGGATGGCGGTAGTTCCCGGGCATTCGCTGAATTGATGAGGGCCGATGCGGTCGGCGACACTCCGCTTCTTCGCGCATCGGACAGGAAGCTTTTACTCGAACATTTGTTGGCCTACTTCCGGTTGCACGTCGAGGGGTTTGGCCAGCTGCGGTCACCGGAAGTGATCCATGCCGTGCTTCACTGACCGGGTGATGCTGTGGCGGGTACTTTCGCCGATGCGCACTTCGTTGGCTTCCCCGAGGGAATGTCATGGTAGCAACCATTCATGAGCAAGAAGACCACCATCCCGCCCCCCCCGCTGGCCGCCTCCAAAGAGCCCACACGTCTTACGGAACACGGTCAGACGCGCGTTGATGACTATGCCTGGCTGCGACTCAGTGAGGACCAGCGGGCAGCCAGCGAACCCGATGAGCGCACGCGTCAAGTGGTCGATCACTTACGGGCAGAAAACATCTATACCGAGACCATGCTGCACAGTGTCAAGAGGCTGCGTGGGCGTTTGTTCCGGGAAATGAAGGCGCGCGTGAAGGAGGATGACATTAGCGTTCCGTATCGGGAGAACGGCTATTGGTATTCCTTCCGATTCGAGGAAGGGAAGGAGTATCCTATCCACATGCGCGCACCGGTCGGTCCGGAGAAGGATCGCTTACCTGAGGTCTTTCACGACTTGTTGGACGAGAATGAGATGGCCAAGGGGCATGACTATTTCGACCTGGCGGACTTCGAGATCGCACCGGACAATGCATTGATGGCCTACAGCCTCGACACGGTCGGAAGAAGACGCTATGAGATACGTTTCCGCGATATCGATAGCGGTAAGGACCACGCGGACCGTCTTATCGATGCCGGGGACGGAGGTGCATTCGCCAATGACAACACCTTTTTCTATGTCAAGCAGGACAAGTCGCTGCGCAATGCCCGAATCTTCCGGCATATCCTGGGCACAGAGCAGTCCGAGGATGTAGAGGTCTTCCACGAGCGCAACAGGGCTTACAGCTGCGATGTATACAGAAGTCGCTCGGACAAGTATGTCATAATCACTTCCGAAAGCACACTTTCCAGCGAGCATCGCCTGTTGTCCGTCGATCAACCGCTGGGTGAATTCAAGACGCTATTTCCCCGATCGCGGCGCCATGAGATGAGCATCATGCACGTGGCGCACCCTGATGGCGGAGAACGGCTTGGCACATTCTTCATCCTTACCAATTGGAAGGCCCGGAATTTCCGGCTCATGGAATGTCCTGAGGACCGCACCGGAAAGGATGCCTGGACCGAGGTGGTGGCCCACCGCAAGGATGTGCTTCTGGAGGATGTGGATGTGTTCCGGCGTCACTTGGTGCTCACCGAACGGCACATGGGGCTGGTTCGCTTGCGCGTGATGGACACCGATAGCGGCAAGGAGCACGAGATCGTGTTCAACGATCCGGCCTACCTAGCCTACAGCGGCACCAATGCTGAATGGGACACCGCAAAATTCCGCTACGGATATACCTCATTGACCACGCCGGCCAGTGTCTACGAGCATGACCTGGATAGCAGTGCGGATATCCTGTTGAAGCAGCAGGAAGTGTTAGGGGGATTCAATGCCGATCACTACACCAGTGAGCGGCTTTGGGCGGTCGCGACCGATGGCGTGCGCGTGCCGGTGAGCCTCGTCCGCCGGAAGGATACGGCCCTAGGAGGAAAGGCCCCATTACTTCTCTATGGATATGGTTCTTATGGGATCAATGTGGAGCCGATGTTCAGCAGCGCCCGCTTGAGCTTGTTGGACCGAGGCTTCGTATTCGCCATCGCCCACATTCGTGGCGGCGAGGAACTCGGCCGAACTTGGTATGAGCAAGGCCGGATGGAGAATAAGATGAACACCTTCACGGACTTCATAACCTGTGCGGAAATGTTGAAGGCCGATGGCCACGCCGACCCGAAGCGGCTCTTCTGCATGGGCGGCAGCGCCGGCGGCCTGCTTGTAGGCGCGGTAATGAACATGCGACCGGACCTATGGGACGCGGTGGTGGCCGAGGTACCTTTCGTGGATGTGGTAAGCACCATGCTGGACGAAGAACTGCCGTTGACCGCCGGTGAATACGATGAATGGGGCGATCCACGCGACAGCGTAGCATACAAACGCATGTTGAGCTATTCACCTTATGACAATGTGCACGATGCGGATTATCCTGCACTGTTGGTCACCACTGGATTCCATGATAGTCAAGTGCAGTATTGGGAGCCGGCTAAATGGGTCGCTCGATTGAGGGAGCACCAACGTTCGGCCGAACCCATTCTGTTATGGACGAACATGGATGCGGGGCATGGGGGTGCCACCGGCCGCTTTGAGCGGCTTCATGAGGTGGCCATGATCTATGCTTTCCTATTGCTTCGAGCGGGGCCAGAGAGCGTTGGGTGATCCTGGACCGAAGCTGAACAGCATAGAGATCATGAGGCCAAATGCTCTGCGAAGAGTATCTCTTCGGGTCGCATCGGCACTACGTTGATAGCTCTCTCCGAATCTTGAAGCAGGCGTTCATAGTCCCCGATGGTAGCGAAGCAGAGTTCACCGGTGTCCGTGGCATCCTCCTCCCAGATCACGCCAAAAACCTCACGTCCGGAACTCAGTCGGAAGCGGCAGCGCGCATAGGCTATTTCTCGGATGTTTGGAAGACCCATGGATCGTCGCTTGGATACGCAAGTTAATCGCAAGGCTAACCTCAAGTAGCGACAAACGATCAACAAGGGCGTCAGATCGTGGAAAACGCCCAGTAAAGAAAAGATCGGGTCAACCCTTGTCCACGCCGATCTTGATCTTCTCCCCAACGCTAAGGTGCCGGGTATTCATATCCCCGTTCAAGCGCTTCAGGTCCTCCACGGTCACCCCTGGGTAATTCTGTGCGATGCCCCACAGCGTATCCCCAGGCTGCACAGTGTGATAGATATACTCGGTGCCCTGCTGGTCATCGTCTTTCGTGACCTGTTTCGGTTGTGACGATGCAGTGACCGAAGCGGGCTCATCCCGGCGCAATACCAAGCGTTGACCCGCGTGTATACTGTTAGTGTGCAGATGGTTCCAAGAACGGAGATCATTCACCGATACATGGTGCTTGTTGGCTATGGTACTCAGGGATTCACCACGACGCACAGTATGGGTGTAGGCATTCCCGGAGCTGCGGGATGCCGTCAATGTGGCGGGGGCCGGTGCGCTGGTATCAGGCACATAGGAGCGGGAGATGCTATCCTCGTTCTGAATGAAGGTGGACACCAAGCTTTCCGGGATATATATGGTGGCAGGTGAATCCATCACCGGGACGACACCTTCCTTGAACATCGGATTGAGGTCGCGCAGTTCTTGGGCGTTAGCACCAGTGATCTGGGCCAACTTATCCAGCTCGAGGGGATAGTTCACTTGGATGGTGTCGATCTCATAGGCGCAATAATTCGGAATTATCGGGTATATATTTTGGTCCGATGCATAATTGAAGATGTAGTTCACGGCTATGAAGGCCGGAACATAGCCGCGGGTCTCCCGAGGAAGATGGTCGTAGATCTTCCAATAATCCATTGTGCCCCCGGCGCGCCGAATGGCCTTATTCACATTTCCAGGTCCACAGTTGTAAGCTGCCAATGCAAGGCTCCAATCGCCGAAGGCATCATGTAGGTCCTTCAGGTAGCGACAGGCAGCATCGGTGCTCTTGTATATGTCGCAACGCTCATCCACGTAGCTGTCCACTCGCAGACCATAGAGCTTGCCCGTGCCGATCATGAATTGCCAAAGGCCTACAGCGGAAGCCCTGGAACGGGCGCCAGGATATAGAGCACTCTCTACTACGGCGAGATACTTCAGTTCTTGCGGCAGGCCGTAACGGTCCAAAGCCTCCTCGAAGATCGGAAAGTATTGTTGGGAAAGACCGAGCATTCTCGCCGTCTGGTCCCGCTTGCGCACAGCATACATGTCGATGTAGGCTTGCACCTGGGTGTTGTAGGTGAGCTTGAAGGGAGTACGCTCATCCAAGGCCAAAAGGCGCTGGTGATATACCTCCGGGGAATAGGTCGGCACTTCATCGGGAGAAAAGCCGTGCGTATTCAATGTGCCCACGTCGGTGGTGAATGCATCATTCCTCAACCACGGCAGTCGGCTCAGGTCATTGATGCGCTCCAAAACGGGATCTGTCGAAGAGATCGAGTCCGGTGCGGTGCCAGTCGACGCCGTCGGATCCTGCGCGAACAGGCCATAGGGAAGCAGAAGGGCGAAGAGGAGATAGGGTCGGAGGGTCATGAAGTGGCGAATATCCCGTTTCATACGCATCAACGCTGCGGATGTTGCTCTCGATGGTCCACGATCGATCGTTGAAGGTAGCGGGAAAACAGTGACCTAGGCAAGGTCAACGGGGGAACAGTTCCCGTGCTATGGCCAACAAACGTTCGTCGGCGAAAGGCTTCGACATCAGTTGGATACCGAAAGGCATGCCGTTACTATGCGTGCCCACCGGAAGGGAAATGGCGGGCACACCGGCCAGATTCGCCTGTACGGTGAAGATATCCTGCAGGTACATGGCCACTGGATCATTAATGTGTCCATGGGAAAAAGCAGTTGTCGGACATGTAGGTGTAAGAACGACGTCAAAGAGGTCCAAGGCCCGAAGTGTATTGTCGCGGATCATTCTTCGCACGCGCATGCCTTGGGCGTAGTAGGCATCGTAATAGCCGCTACTTAACACGAACGTGCCTAGAAGTATGCGTCGTTGGACCTCGGCCCCAAAGCCTTCGGAGCGGCTCTTACGGTAGGTCTCCTCCACCCCCTTTGCAGTAGTACTGCGATGGCCGTAGCGGATGCCGTCGAAGCGGGCAAGGTTACTGCTGGCCTCCGCCGTGGAGAGGATATAATAAGTGGGGACAAAGCGGTCCATTAGGGGCAACTCAATGGCCTCGATGTGGTGGCCAGCGGAGCGAAGCCGTTCCAACTCTGCTTCCACACATTCCTTGATCTCCGGGTCCAAGCCCTCATGCTCCATGCAATCCCTGTAGTAGGCAATGTGCAGTGGCTCTGTTGGTCTCTGGGCTGCGGCCAAAGGCAATGAGCTGCTCGTGTCATCAAGTGGGTCCCTGCCTGCGATCACACGATGTACGGCTTCCACGTCATCCACGTTATTGGCCAGCGGACCGATCTGATCCAATGAACTGGCAAAAGCGATAAGGCCGTAGCGACTTACCCTGCCATATGTAGGCTTGAAGCCGACCACACCACAAAAGGATGCGGGTTGCCGTATGGATCCACCAGTGTCGCTGCCCAATGCAATTTGGCAAATGCCTGCAGCCACTGATGCCGCTGCTCCACCGCTACTTCCACCGGGCACCTTGCTAGGGTCGATCGGATTGCCCACCGGTCCGTATGCGCTGTTCTCATTGCTGCTGCCCATGGCGAACTCATCGCAATTGGTGCGGCCGATGATCACTGCGTCCGCTGCTAGCAAACGATCCACCACGGTTGCGCTAAAGATGCTGGTGTAGCCTTCCAACATCCTAGAGGAAGCGGAGACCATATGGTCCTTGTAGGAGATATTGTCCTTGATACTGACAATGGCACCGGCCAATGGGCCAGCAGCGCCTTGGGCCAACTTGGCATCCACTTCCCTGGCCTTGGCCAAGGCGCTTTCCTCGAAGACCTCCAGAAATATGTTCAGGTCCGCATTTGCACGTGCGGCGACCAAGGCATCCCGGGTCAATTGAAGCACGGTAGTTGAGCCATCCGACAATGCAGCCTTTGCCTCACGAATATCGTGTGGGACGCTCATCGCACCGGGCCGGAAAGATCAAGGATTTCCGGAAGGTGGATTGGTATCATCCTTTTGGGCATCCTTGAATTCCTTCATCCCCTTGCCTAGCCCGCGCATGAGTTCAGGGATCTTCTTTCCACCAAACATCAGCAGGGCAAGAGCGACGATAAGGAGGATCTCGGTAGGGCCTAGTTTTCCCATTGTGCATCACGCGATCAGCAGAGGGCCGACCGCACGAGGATGCAAATGTAGCGGCCCGCTTCCAGTTCTCCCAGTTTGGCCCTTTCTGGACCCCGGCCATTTACCGAGCTATGGAAAGAGCCAAGCGGCGGGATCCACCTTCTGCAACTTGCCGTCGGGGGTGATCTTCCAGATCTCGATGTGTGCGGTGCTGGTGCCGTCCTCGGTCATCGCGACGCCCACGGTCTGCTTGG
The DNA here is from genome assembly GCA_041691695.1 of Flavobacteriales bacterium. Classification (GTDB taxonomy): domain Bacteria; phylum Bacteroidota; class Bacteroidia; order Flavobacteriales_F; family PHOS-HE28; genus PHOS-HE28. Next base: position 8,416 of record JBEPUG010000024.1, on the reverse strand, counting down.
TATCCACCTTGTCGCCTTTGTTCACCACCACGTCGCGCAGGTTGCTGTATACCGTGCGGTACGCGCCATGACTTAGCATCACTGCTTTGCCGGCGCCGGGTATCACGATAACGCTGCTCACCTCGCCGCGGAATATCGCGCGGACATTGGCCCCGGGCGCACAGCCGATATCGATGCCGTTGTTCTCGATGGTTATCCCTTTGAGCACAGGGTGCGCCTGCTTGCCGAATCCACTGGTGATGGTCCCCTTGTCGACGGGCCAAGGCAGTTTCCCCTTGTTCTTCTCGAAGTCAGCATTGAGCTCCTTGGCCTCCGGGGTCATGCTGAATGCAGTGGCACCGCTATCGGGGGCCTTGGTCGCGGCTTTGGCCTTCGCCTTGTTGCTCTTGGCGATCTCCTCCTCAATGGACTTGCGGATCGCAGAGGCCAGTTCATTCCTTTGTTGCTCTTGCTTGCGTAGGGCATCGCGCAGGCTGCCTTCCTGTTTTTTCAGCCCTTGTAAAGCGGTCTGTTGCCCGGCCTTGTCAGTACTCAACTTCCGCGCCTCCACCATTTGTCGGTCCAGCAATGCGGTCTTATCCTTTCGCTGGGCCTCCAGGTCCTTGGCCTTGGCCGCCATGGTTGCGCTGGTCTCTTCGATCAGGTCTGCTTGCTGCCGTCGTTGCTGGGCAAGCTGTTCCAAGTATCGGGATCGCCGGAAGGCCTGGGAGAAGCTTTCGGCGGCGAAGATGTAACTGAGCCGATCGTAGGCGTTGCGGTTCATGTACGCGAATTGCACCATGCGCGCGTATTCCTCCTTGAGTTTGTCCAGGTCGTCCTGTAGCGAACGCAAGGTATCGTTGGTCTGTTGGATCTCCTGATCTACCCGGAACACTTCGCTGTTCATGGTGTTGATCAACTCTTGTCGCTGCCCTATTTGGGCTTCGAGTAATTGCACCTGTTGTTGGGTATTCTGCTGTTGGCTCTGCGCCTGATAGATCAGGGCGCTGGTCTCCTTGATCTGCTTGTCCAAGGCATCACGTTTGCGCTCGAGGTCTTTTCGGCCTTGGGCCGAAGCAGAGAGAACAAGCAAACAGAACAGCAGCAGACCTGCCAGTCGCCTATTCCATGGGGAGGAACTTCTCGGGGATCCGGAACGGAAGCTGGAATGGGCCATTCAATTCAATGCGGTCGAGCTTGAGGGTGCCGGTGACCTGCTGCCCCGGGGCCGACAAAGAAAGTACGACCAGCGTTGGAAGTGACCGTCCATCCACTGAAGTACGGGCCATATAACGCACATCGGCCTGTTGATCATGCGCGAGATCAATGATGGAGACCCGGTCCACACGCATGCTGTCGGGATCGATCCAGTACTTGTATACCATGGCATCTTTGCGACCCGCCTGCCGAAGAGTACGTTCCATGCGGCGATCACCCATATCGCGGTCGTTGGGCATGGTATCTCCCGGAGAGAGGTCTTCTGCCGCGCGGATGAATTTCCGTTTTTCCTTGATGGTCAATGTGTATTGGCCATCCTCCCGGTCACTGCGATATTTCTCGTCAAGGTCAATGGCCACGGGTAGGCCCAGAAGTGCGTCCTGGAAAAGATCCAATCGAAGTTGTACTCCGAATTTGGTGGATGCCTTGGCCGTGTCGCCGATCCAATAGGTGTCGTGGATCTTATCCATGACCTTCAATGAATCCGCGGTGAGCAGGGCGCGGGCCACCTCAATGCCCAACGCGGGTGTGATACTGAGCCACACAGCGCTGTCCTGTACGCTTCGCACATGCGCCTTGAAGTTCTTGTTACCGGTGTTCGTCTTCAGGTCCACCTCCACCTTCGCACTGTAGTAAGGTGTGGCAGGGATAGCATGGGCCATCAGGCCTTCCAGTAATTTATCCGCACTTTTCGGTGGGAGGTCTGAATGCGTCGCCCCCACGATGGGCAAGCGGCTATGGCAAGCGGAAAGCAGCACAATGATGGCAACAGGTATGGAATAACGTAGCGCCCTCATTCCTCCAAGTGGCCTTCGCTGACCTTGCGATCGATCAGCTCGCTGGCGCCACCAGCCGTTTGTGCCTTCTTCCACTGTTCCAGCGCACCGGCGCTGTCGCCCAGCTTGAAAAGGATATCCCCATAATGTTCCAAGAGTGCACCATCATCGGTGCCGCCAACGGCAATGGCCTTTTCCTGCTCTGTCCGAGCATCGGCATACTTGCCTTGCTTAAACAGTACCCACGCATAGGTGTCCATGTATGTGGCCACGCCCGGTGAGACCTCGTTGCACTTAAGGCTCATCTCCGCCGCCTTGTCAAGCTTTTCACCGCGCACACTGAGATAATAGGCCCAGTTGTTGAGCACACTGGCGTCCTTGGGGTTGATGGCCAATGACTTGTCAAACGCCTCGTCGCTTTTGGAGTAATCCTTTGTGTCGTTGTATGCGTCGCCAAGCAAACTCCAGAATTGGGCCTCCAGTGGTTTGTTGTCCACCACGAGATCACGGCCAGCGATCAATGCTTCGATCGCTTGGTCATTTTGCTTGAGTTGTCCTAAGGCTATGCCCTCGTAAAGATGCAGTTCGGGCTGTGTGGGGAATAGCTCTGCCCCCTTCTCGGCATCGGCGTGCAGGGCTTCCCAGTCCTTCAGTTGGTAATCCAGCTGCAGCAATGCGCTCCAAATGGGGAATTTGTCCTGCTCTTTTTCCAAGGCATTCCGGAATGCATCGCGAGCCTCCGCAGGCTTCTTCTCGCGCATTAGGAGGTCCCCCTCAAGCGACCATGGCTTTCCGGATTCTGGATGTGCCTTCTTCAGCTCATCGATCAATGCGTGGCTTTGCTGGACCAGCAAGGCCGTGGTGGAATCGGCTTGTTGCGGGTTATTGGTCATCTTGTAGAAGCCCAAGAGCAATTGCATCTCCGGGTCCAGGTCCAGATCGGGGTCGGAGAAGGCTTCTCGGAGTTGCTCAAAACCTTTCTCGAGTTCGCCATCATCATAGTATAGTTGCGCCAAAGAGATGCGCGTCATGCTGTCTTCCGGGTCGGCCGCCAAAGCCTTGTTGAAATATTCCAAAGCCTTTTCCTTGTTGCCCATCTCCTGATAGACCTCCGCCAGCATTCCGAAGTACTGCGTGTTCTCGGGATCGGCCGCGATCGCCCGCTCGAGTAATTCACGCGCCTTGTCGAGCTCGTTGGCGTTCACAAGCATTCCGTATTCACGCATGACCAGTTCGTCAGTGATGCCGAACCTCTTCTCCAGGTCGCGGTAGACCTGCTGGGCCTTGTCCATCTTCTTTTGCTGGGCCAGCACATCGGCAAGCCCGAAGTAGACCTCATAGTGGTCGGGCCATTTGGCCAAGATGTCCTTGTAGGCGTCGGCGGCCCCGTTGAGGTCGCCCATCTGTGTGCTCAGGTCCGCTAACAGGAAGCGGTACCAGATATTGGTCCCATCGGCGGCAACGGCCTTTTTGGCAAATGCCAAAGCCTGGTCCCCGTGCTGGGCTTGATGAGCCATCTTGGCCAATTCGAAATAGGAGGCTGCGTTGGCTGGGTCGGCTTTGATCGTGGCTTGGTAGAGCTGTACCGCTTTGGCGGGATCGCCCTCCAATCGGGCGTTCGTTGCGTCCATGAAAAGGCTCATCACCAAGGCCCGGTTGTCCTTGGGAGCGGTAACGTCGCCAGTACTTGCCGCGGTGTCCACGACCGATCTATTCCCAGCGCAGGAAGCGAGCAGTGCCAGCAAGAAAATGGGGATCAAGGGTCTGAACATGGAAGGTCAATCGATGGCGCAATCCGCGCCAATGCTCAAGTCCAGAGAATGTCCGCGCACCGTTGAGCGTTCGCCCAACATACTGTTGTCGATCACAGCATCAATGATGTTCGCATCGGAGCGGACGATCGAATTGCGCACGATGCTGCCGGTGACGCGACTTCCGCTTTCAATAGACACATTCGGACCCACAATGGCGTGGTCAAGAATTACATCCCTACCCACGTAGCACGGGGGGATGATGAGGCTGTTGGTCAGTTTCACTGATCTGTCGACCAGGACTTCATCCTCCACGAGGAAGCTTAGGACCTTCGTGTTGGTATCGACCATGGCGTTCTTGTTACCGCAATCCATCCAGAGGTCCACAGCGCCTGCCTTGAACCGTGCACCCTTCTGCTTCATATTCTCCATGGCGTTGGTGAGCTGGTATTCACCCTTGTCACGGATATCGTTATCGATGAGGTACTGCATCTCTGAACAGAGTCGTTCTCCATCGGCGAAATAGTAGATGCCGATGATGGCAAGATCACCAATGAATTCCTGTGGCTTCTCCACGAATTCGGTGATGATCCCATCGTCGTCCAGCTTCACCACGCCGAAAGCGCGTGGGTCTTCTACTTTGTTCACCCAGATCACGCCATCGCAATCATTGTCCAACTTCATGTCGGCCCGGAACAGGGTGTCTGCGAAGGCGACGATAACGCGGCCCTTGAGCGCGCTCTTCGCGCATAGGATGGCATGGGCGGTACCAAGCGCCTCGGTCTGGTGATGGATGGTTCCTTGAGCGCCGATGCCTTTTGCAATGCCGATGAGTTCGTCCTCGACCTTATGACCGAATGCCGGATTGGTGATGAAGGCGACCTCCTCGATCTTTTCACCCGCCACGGTGGCCAGTTCCTCCACGAGGCGTTGCACAATGGGCTTGCCTGCGATGGGCAGCAAAGGCTTGGCCGTGGTATGCGTATGCGGACGCATACGCTTGCCCATACCGGCCATGGGTACGATGATCTTCATTCAAGGGTCTCTTCGTCAATGCGTTCCGGTATGGCCAAAGCCGCCAGTGCCTCGTTTGGTGGCGCGAAGGTCCGCGTTTTCCATGAAACGGCCCCGTATGTGCTGCGCGATCACTAATTGAGCGATACGGTCGCCATCCTTCACCTCGAATGACTCCAAGCCGTGATTGATCAATATCACGCCTACTTCTCCGCGATAGTCCGCATCGATCGTCCCAGGGGAGTTCAACACCGTGACGCCATGCTTGAAAGCAAGGCCACTACGGGGGCGCACCTGCGCTTCGGTCCCCTCTGGCAGTTCCAAGTAGAGACCTGTAGGGATCAATGCCCGATGACCCGGTGCGAGATGCATCGGTCCATCCAAATGGGCACGAAGGTCCATGCCGGCGCTCTGGGATGTGGCATATTCAGGAAGTGGATGTCGGCTTTTGTTGACGATCCGGATCAGCGTGCCATCTCGCAGTTGGAGGGGTTCATTCATCGCTCAAAGGTCGTGTCCATGAGGTGAGTTTGGATACAGTGGGAGACCCTGCCAATAGAATTGAAAAACCCCTCTGGTGGGAGGGGTTCTTCGGACGGCGTGGTGGTTTAATTCTCCACCACGAGTCTCCTATTGAGGATCTGGTCGCCGGCAAGAATGTGCACCACATAACTCCCGGGATTCAGGCCATGCAGGTCGAGTGTCGTGTTCAACTCGCCATCCGCCACCGGGGTGGTGGTGGTCAGCGCCATCCGTCCCGTGGCGTCGAACAGCTCGATCTGTACGGTCGGCATATCCTTGTCCAGGCCGGTCATGGTCAGGAATGCCCGATCACCGTTGTTCGGATTTGGCCAAACCTTCAAGTCGGCGTTGCTCTCCATGGCTTCGATCCGCTGTTCGGGCCTTCCGCCGATAGTGTTATTGATCGTGATCGTACATGTGCTCGGACAGAACCCTGTTTGAAGGCCGTTCACGGTCACGTTCACCGAGACATTGTACGTGGTGCCGTTGACCAAGGGCGGATGGTCATTCCATGCCAACGGCAGGATATAGGTATTGCGTGTGAACACTTCATCGTAGTTCCCATCAGGCGTGTAGATCTCGAATTGGTATTGCGTGGCACCATTGACCGGAATGGCGTAGATGTATCCATTGGTGCCAAATGGGAAGGTCTCATTGCAGGAGTGGCCGTAGTTGGGAGCGCTGATCAACTCCGTGCACGTAACGACCTGTTCCACACCCAGCCCCATATCGCAGCCGGTGCCAAAATGTGCCGTGGTCAACGAGCCCAGCTTGTTCGTTCGCACACGGCAGAAATAATGCACGCCGGGTGTCAGGGGAGTGGTGGTGATGTCACCGAAATGCACATAGTTTATGTTTCGGACAATGCGCCGCACGAAACCGGCATCCGGGTCGGAAAACTCGAATTCATATTGTGTGGCACCGGTTACATGGTCGCAAAAGACCTTGTTCCCTAGAGCGTTATTGTACACTCCACATTCCGTGGGGGTCACGTTGCAGGAGCCTGTCGGCAGGCAGAAGCTATGACTCGAGCCATAGGTACTGCTGGCTTGCGGATTCGCAGGGGACACATATCCGGTGGGAAAATCATCCGCCAATAAGGTGCGGCCATCCAAGGTGCGCAAGGCCCAGTTGCCCACGCCTCCAAGACCATCTCCGGCGCTATCGAAAAGTTTGAAACTGTAACACGCGTCACCCGGGTTGAGGCCCAAGCAGACAGTATCGGTCACGAGCATATTTGGCTCGCTCGAATTGGGACCTCCCGAGGCTACCACACTGCCACCACCATCCTGGATCTGCCAAGTGGTCTGGGTGGGGTGGCTGTCGGTATTGATCGCTACTACCACCGCGTTTCCTGGACAAGGCGCCGTGCCCAAATAAGATAGAGAGATATTGTCCACGGCGGGCTTTGCGTTAGGTACGGCTCCATTGGAGATGTAGGTGAACACTACACGCACTGTGACCGAAACTGGACTCTGGAGGTCGTTCAGGTTGATTGGAGGCAAAGCCGTGAAATCGGAGAGCGCTACGGATGTGTTCTCAAAGCGTTGCGTGTAACCTGCGCCAGGTACCGTTCCACTCACAGGGGTATTGCTTGGAGTGGTGGTGTAAACGCGGAAGAAATCATGTCCATTGTCCACCTTTATCTCGCGTAAGGAAAACCGGAGTTTAACGCCATACGCTGCGGCAGGTATGGTGATGTCGCGCCAGAAGTGCATCACCGAGGTAGTTCCTGTTCCATTGTATACCGCAGAGGTACCTACGTATGCCGCCTTGGTCCCCGCTGCCGCAGAAGCCGCGGTGCCTACACGCCATTGTCTGTCTATGCCCGGCAAGGCCGTGGACCAGCCATTTGCAGCGAATGTGCTCGTTGCATTTTCAAAGCTTCCCCCCGAAGTGATCAATTCGATCTGTGCTTGAGAGGCAAATGGAAACCCAAAGGTCACCAATAGAAGCAGCACTCCGAACAAAGACATTCGGCAGGAGCCGGGAGAGTTGGATGTATTCATGATGATGAGCTGATTAAGTTCGGGGAGCTGGCGAACGGACAATTACTAGCCACCAGTCTGCGAATATAGTAGACGAACGGAGAGAGGGCAATAATTCAGGTCGAATACCGACCCCCGTTCCAACTTGCCATTCAGGCGGTCAACCTCTTTGCGATAAGCCCCGAAGCTTTCAGTCTATCTCGTGCTTGGCGCCTTTGCCCATTCCTTCTTCCACACCAGCGCGAGGTATAGCACTAGCACACCAGCGCGCAGCGCATACTTCGAGACGCCCTCCAGCGGCAATTGCTCACAGACCCACCACGCGACCACGCCGAAGGCCATATAGCCCAGCACGCGTGCAACATTGTACGGAATGGGGTAGTGCTTGTGGCCCCAGAAATAGCTGATCACCGTCATGCTGGCGTAACAGATCAACGTGGCCCAAGCCGCGCCCATGTAGCCCCAGATCGGGATCCACCACACGAGCAGGATGAGTGTGATGGTCGCGCCGATCACGGCGATAGTGCCGCCAGCGCGGGTCTTGTCCGTCAGCTTGTACCACACGCTCTGGTTATAGTAGATGCCGAGGCAGACGTTGGCGATCATCAGGATGGGCACCACGGTGAGGCCCGGCCAGTACGCAGGATTTCGGATTAGAACTTCCTTGAACACGTCGATGAAAAGCGTCACCACGAGGAAGGCGCCCATGCACACCGCCACAAAGACGTTCATGATCCGCGCGAAGGTCTTGGCGCTGTCCTTCTCCTTGGCATGGATGAAGAAGAATGGTTCGGCCGCATAGCGGAAGGCTTGGCTGAAGAGGGTGATCAGCATGGCCAGCTTGTAGCAGGCGCCGTAGATGCCGAGTTGCGTATCCGCGATGCTCGCGGGGAGGAGGTGCTTCATCAGCGCGCGGTCGGCGGTCTCGTTCACCATGCCTGCAAGTCCCGCGATGGCGAGTGGTGTGGCGAAGAGGAACATCGGACGCAGCAGCTTGGTGTCGATGCCGAGTTTGATCGGCGGCCATTGAGGAAGCAACAGCAACAGTTTCACGCCGCTGCTGATAGCGTTGATCAAGAAGACATAGCCCACACCGAGCCTCGGATCGAACACCGCGTCGATGAGCGCGTTGGTGTGACCCGCGTTGTAATTCGGCAGGCAGTAGAGC
>JBEPUG010000023.1:0-27531 GCA_041691695.1 Flavobacteriales bacterium | reverse complement strand
GTGCTGACGTCGATGAGTTTCTTGCCCGCCTCATTAACGATGGCATGTCCGGCGGCAGTATCCCATTCCATGGTTGGCGCATAGCGCGGATAGACGTCCGCTGCGCCTTCGGCCACGAGACAGATCTTCAGCGCGCTGCCCATGCTCACAGTCTCCACACCGCCATGCTCCTTCTCCATTTTCTGGATGAAGGCGTCCGTGTCGGGAGATGCGTGTGAACGGCTGGCGACAATGGTGAAGACTTTGCGGGAATGGGCCATGGGGGATCGCACAGAGCGGGCGGCGCGTTCATACGCCGTGCTATCCGCCAAGGTTGTGGCCTTCTCCTGCCGATAGGAGCCACCGCCCTGCCATGCGAAGTAGAGGATGTCCTTCACCGGAACGTAGAGCACGCCGGCCACGGGCGTATGCGAACCGAGTGGCCCGGCAGGTTGACCATCGCGCGCCATCAATGCGATGTTCACGGTGAACTCACCGTTGCGCTTGATGAATTCCTTGGTGCCGTCAACCGGGTCCACTAGCCAGTATTGCTCCCAAGCCTGCCGTTCCTGCGGCGCGATGCTTTTACCCTCCTCGCTGAGGACGGGCAATCCGGTCTTCTCCAACACCTTCACGATCGCCGCATGGGCGCGTTTGTCGGCCTCGGTCAAGGGACTGCGGTCGTCCTTCAGTTCCACATTGATGGGCCTCGAATAGACATCGAGGATCTCCCTTCCCGCCGCAAATGCCGCTTCAATGGCGCGGCCCACCAGTGCATCCATTTCATTCATGCGGGCGAAGGTAGCCGGAGGGCCGTTCGAGGCGCTCAGGAAGGACTTTCGAAGGATCAACGATCCGCTTGTGATAGCTCCAAGGAACCGTTCGTGCCGGTCAATTCAATGCATAGATCTTGCCCGGCAGGCTGCGCACAACACCATTGAACTCCAGGTTCAATAAGATGCCAGCGGCCTTGTGGGGAAGCATCCGGCTGCGGAAGCACAATGTGTCGATATCGATCCTGCCTTGGACCTTGATGAGGTCCACTAACGTCTGCTCGTCGGGCATCAGCTCCGCGAAAAGCGCCGATTGTACCGGTTCGTTCTTCTTCGCAGTCGGAAGCCATTCCATCACCTTCAACACATCCTGCGCACAAGTGACGAGGTGTGCCTTGCTCTGTTGGATCAACCGATTGCAACCGATGCTGCGGGGATCGCTGGGGCGGCCCGGATAGGCCATCACATCGCGGTCATAGCTGTCGGCGATGTCGGCCGTTATCAACGAACCGCCTTTCGTGCCGCTCTCCACCACCACCGTGCAATCGCTAAGTCCGGCGATCACCCGGTTGCGCGCGGGGAAATTGCCCGGTGCGAAAGGCGAGCCGCTGGTGAGTTCGCTGACCAATGCGCCTTGTTCGCACATCTCCTTCGCCGTGGCGGCGTGCTCGCCGGGATACAGCCGGTCCAGTCCGTGGGCCACGCAACCGATCGTGGGCAAACCCTGCCGCAATGCTGTACGATGCGCGATGATGTCGATGCCGTAAGCCAATCCGCTCACAATAGTGGCACCGCTGTCGGTAAGGCCTTCCACCAATTCCTCGCAGAGCTGCTTACCCGGACCGGTGGGTGTGCGCGTGCCGACGATGGAAACGCTGCGCATCGGATCCAGGTCGGCGGCACCTTTCACGAAGAGCAACACCGGTGCATCCTCGCATTGGCGCAATCGCTTCGGGTATTCTGCATCGAGATAGAAGAGCATGCGCAACTTCTGCTTGCGAACATAGGCCAACTCCTTTTCCGCGGCCTTGATCACCCCAGTCCCCAGGATGGAAGCCGCAAGCACACGACCAATGCCGGGCACTTTTTCCAGCGAGCGCCGCACCGCCTTGTCCGTGAAGAGCGGATCGACACCACCGCAATACGCCACAAGATTGCGCGCATTCACCGGTCCGATGCCCTTTAGCAACGAGAGCGCGATGCGGTGGATCAGTTGCTGGTCGTCCATGGTGGTGGCGTGTGGGCGATCGCTACTTTCGCCGTCAACGCATGTGGCCCAAATTAAGTGTGAGAAGGATGCTGCCGATGGCGGCCATCATGCTATTCACCTTGATCGCGAAAGCGCAGGAGGGAACGGTTCAGGGGACGGTGCGTGATGCCACCGACCACAGCACGTTGAGCGGCGTCAGCATCGGCTTCGGAAACGGGAACAACGCCACCACGAATGATAGCGGCCGATTCGCCATTACCCTACCCGAAGGCGAGTACAAGACACTCTTCCGCTTTATTGGTTATGCAGACCGGACCCTGCCGGTGAATGTGACCGGAGGAAAGGCCGTCACGCTCAACATCATTCTCTCCCCAGCCGATGGGCAGTTGGACATGGTTGTAGTGAGCGCAGGCAAATTCGAGCAACGTGTGGGCGAGGTCACGCAGTCGTTGAGCGTTCTCCCTGCTTCGATCATCCGCGACAAGAACACCACCAACCTCAGCCAAGCCTTGGACCAGGTGCCGGGCGTAGTGGTGATCGATGAGGACCCGCAGATCCGCGCCGGCAGCGGATTCAGCTACGGAGCGGGAAGCCGTGTGATGATGCTTGTGGACGGCATGCCGATCCTCAGCGGCGATATCGGAAGGCCCAACTGGACCTTCCTCCCGATCGAGGACATCAAGCAGGTGGAAGTGATCAAGGGAGCGAGCAGCGTTCTATACGGAAGCGCGGCCCTCAGCGGGGTGATCAACGTGCGCTCATCGTGGCCCGTCGATTCGCCACAGACCCGTGCCTCGGTCTTTGCGGGGGTGTATGGCACCCCGGGCAATGCCGATTCTAAATGGTGGGGACCGAACGCGCCTCTCACCACCGGTGCCAGTTTCTTCCACAGTCAGCGCTTCAAGAAATTCGACCTCGTGATCGCCGGCAATGCCTTTGGCGACCAAGGCTACATCGGGCCGGAACGCATCCCGCCGGACACGCTTGCTAAGGATCCCTATCGACTCAACAACGGCGGCTACGACCATCGCACACGCTTCAATTTTGCCACCCGCTGGAGGAACCAGAAAGTGCCGGGGCTGAACTACGGCCTCAATGGCAACGTGATGCAAAGCCACAGCACGAGTGTATTCCTTTGGGACAACTTGGACCAGGGCCTCCTCCGTCCGCTTCCGGGCACCCTTACCAACACCGTCGGAACGCAGTTCTATCTCGACCCCTTCCTGGACTACACCGGTCCCAAAGGCACAAGGCACAGTTTCCATGGTCGCTTTTATCGGCAGAATTTCGACAACGACAACAACCAGAGCAATGCCAACAACATGCTCTATGGCGAGTATCAGGTACAGCGTGAATTCGATCTCCTCGGCCCCACCACGATCACGGCGGGCATCACGGGGCAGCACGTTGCAAGCCACGCGCTTCTCTACAGTGGCGGGCCGAACGGCGACGGGGACAACACCGCTACCAACGTCGCCGGCTACCTGCAAGTCGACAAGAAATTGATGGACCGGTTGATGTTGAGCGCGGGAGTTCGCTACGAGCACTACCGTGTGGATGAAGCCAAACAGGCCGAACCCGTCTTCCGCGCCGGCGCCACCTATCAACTCTTTCAAGGCACCTTCCTTCGGGCCAGCTACGGCCAAGGATTCCGCTTTCCCACCATCGGCGAGCGCTACATCCTCACCTCCGTGGGTTCGTTCCACATCTACCCCAACGTCGATCTACAGCCGGAGACCAGCGTGAACATGGAGGTCGGTATCAAGCAAGGTTTCAAGCTTGGCGGCATCACTGGCTATGCGGACCTTACCGCCTTCCGACAGGACTTCGACCATTACATCGAATTCACCTTTGGTCAGTGGGGTGCGGATCGTTCGCCAGCCAACCTGCTGGGCTTCGGCTTCAAGAGCATCAACACCGGCGGCGCGCGCATCACCGGCTCGGAGATCTCCGTGGCCGGAAAAGGAAATGCAGGACCGGTGGAATTGACGTTGTTGCTGGGCTACACCCACGCCCTGCCGATCAGCACCACCCCGGATCAGCCATACGCCACATCGACCAGCACCGCCGGCATCGATTCGCCGGTGAGTTACGCCAGCACCAGTTCCGATACCACGAACAACATCCTGAAGTTCCGCGTGCAAGATCTCTTCCGCAGTGATGTCGGGGCCACGTGGAAGCGTCTCTCCGGTGGTATCAGCGTGCGCTACAACAGTGACGTGCGCAATATCGACCAGGCCTTCATCACCTTCGAGCAGCTCGGACAACTCGGGGATATCGGCATCGCTGAATGGATGCGCACGCACACCACGGGTGTTTGGGTCATGGATATCCGCATCGGCTATGCCATCACCAAGACGGTGAGAGCGACCTTCATCGTGAACAACCTCAGCAACGAGGTCTATGCGATCCGCCCTATGGCGATCGAAGCACCACGCAATTTCCAAGTACAACTGTCGCTTGAACTATGACCGCGCCTAAACGCCTTCTTGGGGTGATCCCCGCACGCTACGCCAGCAGCCGTTTGCCGGGCAAGCCGCTGATGGACATAGAAGGAAAGAGCATGGTGCAGCGTGTGATCGAACAGGCGCGGCGATCGGCGAGCCTGCTGGAGGTGGTGGTGGCCACGGACGATGAGCGCATCGCAAGGCATGTACAGGAGGTAGGCGGCATGGCCGTACTCACCGCCGCTGCGCACCCCAGCGGGACGGACCGCTGCTGGGAAGCATTGGAGCAAATGGGAAAGGAACGATTCGACGGCGTAGTGAACATCCAAGGCGACGAGCCCTTCATCGCTCCGGAGCAGATCGAGGAGCTCTGCGCGCTGCTGTCAGAACCCGATGTTCACATCGCCACATTGGCGCAGGTGGTCGCGGACGACCGCGACCTTACCAACACGGGCGAAGTGCTGATCACCGTGGATGTGAGTATGAATGCGCTCTACTTCAGCCGTGCCGCGATCCCCTTCTTGCGCAACGCGGGTCCCGCGCCTATCCACACGCAATTCCGGTACTTGAAGCATGTGGGACTATATGGATATTCCACGCAAGCGCTGCGGGAGATCGTGCAGCTGAAACCATCGTCACTAGAGTTGGCGGAATCACTGGAACAGCTGCGTTGGCTGGAGAATGGACACCGTGTGCGCATCGGCCTGACCGCCCATGCCTCATTTTGCATAGACACACCTGAGGACCTCGAAGCGGCGCGCCAATATGCACAGCAACGTCGACCGTTCCGATAATCTTAGTTTTGACCGGTCCCATGGGCATTGAACACGACATCCACCATCTGCTGTATACCCACGATTGTGTGGTGGTGCCCGGCTTCGGCGGCTTCCTTACCCATTACCGGCCCGCCCGTCTGGATGAGCAGCGGAAACTGGTGCATCCACCCGCCAAGGACCTCAGCTTCAACAGACACTTGGTGCGCCAGGATGGATTGCTGTGCGACCAGCTTGCCAAACGGGAAGGTCTTGATTACCGCGTGGCGATCGGCACTGTGGACCAAGAAGTTGGTTCCTGGAAAAAAGAACTGGATGTAAAAGGCCGACTTGAGGTGGGACGCATCGGGACCTTCTTCCGCGATGCCGAGAGCAACTTGCAGTTCGAGCCGGACAAGCGTGTGAACTTCCTGAAGGATGCCTATGGCCTACGACCCGTGGCGGCCAACCCTGTCCTGATCGTTGTGCCCACACCTGTAAAACAAGCGGCACCAAAACCCATCAAGATTGTTGCAGCCCCGTTGGAGGATACACCGCGCAAGTCCCGCTCTTTGCTGTTGGCCGCTGTAGTAGTAGGCATCCTCCTCACCGGAGCCACATGGATCACCGTCACCACGGGTGGTCCGAAGGGGGCGATCTGGAGCGGCTTCGATCTTTTCCGCACCTCCGATGCCCCCCATTATACACTTCCCGGCCCCGCCAGATCCGCGTTGGAAGGACGCGTTGGGTCCGACGCCGCATGGAGCCCTCCAACGGACCTCTTCGGCATACGCTCATTGCCGATCGCTGGTCCCAATGAGGCTATGGTAGCGGTGAACATGGGGCAGGCACCAGTAAAAGCCGAACCCGAGAGCACGGCCGTAGCAGTGCCTGCGGTGCGCGCCCGGTACCACATTATCGGTGGTTGTTTCCAGGATAAAGAGAACGCGGATCGATTCATCGCGGTGTTGCAGTCCAAAGGCTTCGCAGCTTCCCTGATCGACTTGAAGGGAGGACTCTATCGCGTGGCCTATGGAAGTTATCCTTTGCGTTCCACCGCAATGGAAGCATTGAACGCCGTTCGCAAGGAGGAGGCACCGGACGCTTGGATACTGGTGAAGTGACCGCCTCTTGGCATCCATGGCGCACCATCGGACTACCTTTATGCCCCCTATGCATACCGTTGATCTCAATGCCGTTCTGCTCACCTTTCTCGACGGTGACATAGTGCATGCGCACTTCAAGGAGGATATCCTCGGCGAGGTGGATGATGTACATGCGATGTTCGCTTCCATTGCCAAGGAACGTAAGGGTCGCAAGGGATTACTGATGGTGACGGCGGGACCTCACAGCACACTCACGAATGAGGCGCGGGCACTGGCCTCCGGTCCCGAAGGAGATGGTGTGCTAGCCGCTGATGCCATCGTATTGCGCGATTTCGAACATCAGCTCTCCGCCAACGCTTACGCCCGACATAACCGCCCGGTGCGCCCGACCAAGCTCTTTCCCGATGAGAAAAGTGCTATGAGCTGGCTCACTGAGCAACATCATCTGATCGAACATCCATGAAGCTTTTGACCGTACTCGGTGCGCTGACCCTTTCCATCTCCTTGAATGCCCAAGCGTTGCTGGACCCACCTGCGAAAACGATCAAATGCAACAAGGCCGAAGCGACCTACTTGGCCATCGCTCCTAAAGGCGACCGCATCCTGGTCTGCAATGAAAAAGGCGCCGAATTGCGCGACATCGACACGGGCAAGCTCATCGCCGACTTCGCTTATGACGAGGACGGTACCTCTACCGTGTACTACGGTGCCTTCAATGAGAATGGGGAGTATGTGGTGCTGATCGGCTACACCGGCAAACGGGAAGTTTGGAATGTGACCACCGGAAAACGGGACAAGAACTTGGCCCTCTACAAGTGGATCCCGGACGCTATCCGCACCCGGGAGAAGGGGCTTAAGCTCGGCAACTCCGCCTTCGACCGCTTCTACCAGCAGACCGAGGCCAAGGAAGGCGACCTCACCGCGCATGCCGTGAAGGATGGGGCCGTAGTCTTCACCGCTGCGGACGGCAATGCTGTGCAAACTCTCTCCTTTCCAGACAATAAGGACAAACAGCACCTCGCGCCTACCCTGTTCTATAATGGGCAGTTCATCACCGCCACGGACGATGGCAAAGTGCTCTTCTACAACTTGGTCAAGTCCTGACCGCGCAGCGCGTCCAAGGCCTCGCGCACATGCCGTCTTGCGTTCAGGCGATCGCTGATCACCGCGCGGATTACGCCGTTCCCGTCGATGACGAAGGTTGCTCTGGCCTTGAAGCCGAGGAGCAACCGTAATCCGAAGGCCTCACGCGCCTTGCCCGCTGGATCGCTGAGCAGCAGAAAAGGCAGATCGTGCTCTTTCGCAAAGCGCTGGTGCGAAGTCGCATCATCATCGCTGACGCCGACAACGGAAGCGCCCATGCCGGTGAATTCCGAATGGTTATCCCGGAAAGAGCAGGCCTCCGCAGTGCAGACCGGCGTATCATCTTTCGGATAGAAATAGATCACTACTGGACCTTTTGCCAGCAACGAAGAAAGCCGGAAGGGCTGTCCGTTCGGGCCGGTCAGTTCCACATCGGGTGCGAGGTCTCCTGCTTTCAACATTGTTCCGCCGCAAGGTAACCACGTGCAAGCGGCTAATTTCGCGCACCGAAATATGACCCATGGAAGCCAAACCGACCACCGCCAGCTACTCCGAGACCACGCACATGGTGTTGCCGAACGACACCAATATGATGGACAACCTCTTCGGGGGGCAATTGCTGAAGTGGTTGGACATGAGTTGCGCGATCAGCGCGCACCGCCATACCAATCACGTCACCGTCACCGCGGCGGTGAACAACGTGAGCTTCGACGTCCCGATCAAGCTGGGGGACATGGTGACGATCAAAGCACATGTGAGCCGCACCTTTAATACAAGCATGGAGGTCTGGGCCGACGTGTGGAAGGAGGACCAGTTCGGTGGCAAGAAGGTCAAATGCAACAGCGCGATCTACACCTTCGTTGCCATTGGAAAAGACGGTAAGCCTGTTCCTGCACCCGCGTTGATCCCCGTCACGGATGAGGAAAAGGTCCGCTATGAAGGTGCCTTGCGCCGTCGGCAATTGCGCTTGATCCTGGCCGGTAAGATGAAGCCCGCCGAAGCGAGCGAATTGAAGGCACTCTTCGCCTGATCGGCCGCAGACTGGAACTCTACGTGGCCTCCGGTGGCTCTTCCCTCGCCCACTTCACGATCTGTCCGAGGTCCTGCATTTCCATACAATGGAAGTGGCCCTTGGGGCATTGATCGAAACCTATCTTCGAGCACGGTCTGCACGGCAATCCGAGCACCTCACTGATGTGGGCACGTTCCGGATGCGTTGGAATATATGGGCCCATGCCGAATTCCGGCACCGTGTTCCCCCATATGCTCACTACGTTCTTGCGGAAGGCGCTGGCCACGTGCATGGCACCACTGTCGTGCGCGATCACGCTCGTTGCTTGCCGGATCAGTGAAGCAGAGCCCAGCACATCGTATTTGCCGGTCGCATCGAAAACCCTTGCACCTACCGCGTCCGCAATGGCCCTTCCCACCACCTTGTCTCCGGGACCGCCGATGATCACAATGGGGCCTTTCAGTTTTTCCGCCAGCTCGATCAGCTTATGCGGCGGCAAGCGTTTCGTAGCATGCGCCGCGCCGATGCACAGGGCGATGTAGCCGTTGCGGAATACTTCCGGCAATATTTCCAGCGGAACTTCCTTCTCCGAAGGGATGAAAAGGTCCAGACCTTGACCGTCGTTCTTCACGCCAGCGTGCGCCACCGTCTTCAAGTAGCGGTCCACGATGTGCACCTTCGGCAACCGGTCCTTTTTGAAATTCACCAAGAGCCACTTCTCCCAATTCAGCTTGGGGAAACTCTTGGCCGGAACGCCCAAGGCTCGCTTCACACGCCACGTGCGCAGGTTGTGATGCAGGTCCACCACGAGATCGAATTTCTCCTTCCGCAGGGCGGACAAGAATTCACGGTCATCGCCTTTGATCACATGCACACGGTCCACGTACGGCGAACTTTCGACCAAGGGGCGGAATTGTTCCTTGGTGAGGAAATGGACCTCAACGCCGGGTAATTGCTGCTTCAGGCAACGCAAAACCGGCGAGGTGAGGATGATGTCACCGATGGAACTGAAACGAATGACGAGGACCTTCATGTTGCGGGCCGCGAAAGTAGGTCCCGTGCCAGAGATGGGGGATCCTACGGCAACGATACCGCGCCGCTCATGGAATGATCATGGGGAGCTTCGTTCCATGGGCGTACCTTGGTCCGGTGGTCCAAATGAGGACCTTTCAGCAGTCCAAGAAATGTACATCGACACGCACACGCATCTCTATCACAAGCAATTCGACCAGGACCGTAACGAACTCGTGCAACGCGCCTTGGACGCCGGCGTCAACAAGCTCTTCCTGCCCAACATCGACATGACGAGCGTGGAAGCGCTCCACGCGATATGCGACCAATTCCCGGAGATCTGCTTTCCCATGATGGGCTTGCATCCCTGCTCCGTCGGCGAGGATCCATCCCGCGACCTCGCTGAAGTGGAACGCCTTCTTGGCACGGGCCGCTACTGGGCCGTAGGCGAGATCGGCATCGACCTGCACTGGGACAAGACGTGGCTCACGCAACAAGAGGATGCCTTCCGCCAGCAAGTGCGCTGGGCCAAGGAACTGGCGCTGCCCGTTGTGATCCATTGCCGCGAAAGCTTCGCCGAAACGATCGCCATCATCGAGGAGGAAAAGAATGAGCACCTCACCGGTGTTTTCCATTGCTTCACCGGAACAGCCGAAGAGGCCCGACGTATCATCGACGTCGGCGGCTTCATGCTCGGCATCGGCGGTGTGATCACCTTCGCGAAGGGCGGCCTAGCGGAGACCATGGCAGAAGTAGGCGCCGCACATTGTGTGCTCGAGACCGATGCACCCTACCTCGCGCCAGTACCCTACCGAGGCAAGCGGAACGAGAGCGCCTACATCCCGCTGATCTCCGAGGCTTTGGCCACAGCGGTCGGCCTTTCCGTGGATGAAGTGGCGCGCATCACCACCGCTAACGCGGAACTGCTCTTCGCTGAATGAGCGTGCCCAAGGTCCTGCTCATCTATACCGGCGGCACCATCGGCATGGTCGCCGACGCCCGCAGCGGCATCCTGCAAGCAATGGACTTGGAGCATCTGGAGGAACAGGTGCCGGAACTTTCACGCATGGGTATCGCCTTGGAAACGGCGGCCTTCGAACGGCCCATCGACAGCAGCGACATGCACCCCGCGCACTGGCTGCGGATAGCCAGCATCATAGGCGACCGCTATTCCGACTTCGATGGATTCGTGGTGTTGCACGGTAGCGATACCATGGCCTACACCGCCAGTGCGCTCAGCTTTCTGCTGGAAGACCTCGGCAAGCCCGTGATCCTTACCGGCAGCCAACTTCCGTTGGGCACCATCCGCACGGATGGCAAGGAGAACCTGCTTACCGCCATCGAGATCGCGGCAGCGAAGGAGAATGGAAAGCCCATCGTCGCTGAAGTAGCGATCTACTTCGAATACAGCCTCTACCGCGGAAACCGAACGGTGAAGGTGCATGCGGAGCGCTTCGAGGCCTTCCGATCGCCCAACTGGCCCGTGCTCGCCGAGGCCGGGGTGCATATCCGCTATGACAAGACCGCACTTCTACCGTTGCGATCCGGCCCGTTGAAAGTGCATACCCGGATGGATGACCATGTTGGCGTGCTTCAATTGTTCCCCGGCATCCGCCCGGAATGGGCCAATGCCTTGCTGGCCGATAAGGAGTTGAAGGCCGTGGTGCTCACCACTTTCGGGAGTGGCAACGGCCCAACGGATGAGCCTTTCCTGCAGGTACTTCGTGAAGCCCGTCAGCGCGGGATAATGCTCGTGAACACGACACAGTGCGTCGGAGGCCGAGTGGAGCAGGGCCGCTACCAGACCAGCAAGGCCTTCGTGGATATGGGCGTGGTGAGCGGCTATGACATGACGATGGAGGCCGCGGTCACCAAGCTCATGTTCCTGCTCGGGCAGGGCCTTGGTGAGGAAGAGGTGATGCACCGCATGGGCGGCCCGCTTTGTGGCGAAGTAGCTATCCAGTAAGACGCGGGGCTGTTACATTCGCGGCCCGCATCGCAAGGTGCGGCACCTGGAGAGGTGGCCGAGTGGTTTAAGGCGCACGCCTGGAAAGTGTGTTTACTGAAAGGTAACGGGGGTTCGAATCCCTCCCTCTCCGCCAACGCTGCCCGCGCAGCGGGCGATTTCGATCCCTGAGAAAATGCCGAGCTCGCTCGAAGTATTTTCTCAGGGATCGAGATCAAAGGCCGCGAAGCGGCCGCAGCGTTGAAGCCTCCCCCTTTCGGGAAAGCGCGCCTCGCGCAATCCCATCCTACGCACGCGACCAAGCTCGCTTGGGATCGCGGCCTTCTCTATTCATGCGGGGCCAGCGCAGCGACAAGCAAAAAGGGCCGACGGCACCCCATCGGCCCTTTCTATTCAACTGGCCTGATCAACTGTTCGACAAACCGATCACGGCCGTGCCATTGGTGACCGTTTTTACAAGTACACCACCTGGACACGTGTACAGCAGGCAATTAAAGGTGATGCGCACCTTGATCTGCCCGGTGAAGGTCTGCATCTGAGTGATCGCGAAATTGGAGCCGGTCTGGGGCCCGCAGGAAGATGAAAGTTGTGTTCCATTATCTAAAATGCTCACTGTCACAACATGTGCATCCTGGTCGGCGTCACCATAGGTCCAGCTGCCGGTATGGAAGAAGCTGAAGAAGGCGGAGTCTGTTGGCATTCCGACCGTTAAGCCGGTCTCGAATTTCCCGAATGACACATCCAACGGGTTATCTGTATCGGTAGCTAGGCCACCGCTATAGGTCTTGGCATCGGCAGAACCGCCTGAACCGGTAGAGCACTGGAGGGTGGTCCCATCCGCCACATACGAGACAGCCGCACCATTCACCGTCATTTGCACAGAGCACGGTGTGCTCAGCGTAAGAGCCGTGGAGCCACCGCCCCCACCGGTGGATGGTGTGGCATTGTCGTCATTATTTGAATTGCATCCGGCGATCAGCAGTGCACCGATCAAAAGGGGAAGGTAGAAGGAGCGCATCATCTGTTAGGATTTTAGCAAGTATATGTATTCGCAGAACCTTCGATAATGCACTTGCGATCTCCTCGATGACCATGCGATCCTTCAGATATGTGGCTAACCTTGGTGGATCACCAATTGGCACCGCTGGCTCCTTCCTACTTTTGCGGCCCGCCGCACCGGCGGAAATATCAATGCCACGCATCGGCCCTATAGAACTCGGCGACTTCCCGCTGCTCCTCGCTCCTATGGAGGACGTGAGCGATCCGCCATTCCGTGCGATCTGCAAAAAGCACGGCGCTGACCTGATGTACACGGAGTTCATCAGCAGTGAAGGGCTCATTCGACAAGCCGCGAAGGGTATGAAGAAGTTGGACATCTTTCCGGAAGAACGACCGGTGGGCATCCAGCTTTTCGGCGGCAGCGAGGATGCTATGGAAGAGGCGGCCCGCATCGCTGAGCACGCCGGGCCGGAGCTGATCGACATCAACTACGGCTGCCCCGTGAAGAAGGTGGTGGACAAAGGCGCTGGGGCCTGTCTGCTGCAGGACGTGGATAAGATGGTGCGTCTCACTGATAAGGTGGTGAAGGCCGTCAAGCTGCCGGTGACCGTGAAGACGCGCCTCGGTTGGAGCGATCAAACCAAGAACATCATGGAGGTTGCTGAGCGCCTGCAGGATGTCGGCATACAAGCGCTAAGCATTCATGGCCGCACCCGCGCACAGCTCTACAAAGGCCCGGCTGACTGGACCTTGATCGGCGAGGTGAAGAACAATCCGCGCATCCACATACCCATCTTCGGCAACGGCGATATCGATTCCCCGGAGAAGGCGCTGGAATATCGCAACCGCTATGGCGTGGACGGGTTGATGATCGGCCGTGCCAGTATCGGCGCACCGTGGATCTTCAACCAGATCAAGCACTTCTTTGCCACCGGCGAGCACTTGGCACCGCCCACACTGGACGACCGCGTGGATGCCGCCCGCGAGCATCTTGAACGCAGTATCGCGTGGAAGGGCGAGCACGAGGGCGTTGTGGAAATGCGGCGCCACTACTCCAACTACTTCAAGGGCCTGCCCGATTTCAAGGACCACCGCATGAAGCTGGTGACAGAGTGCGACCCCCGCATCGTACTGGAATTGCTGGAGGTCGTGCGTTCCAGGTTCGCCTTGGCGGCGTGATGACAAGCGTCATTTCCATGGGAAGTATCTTTGTGCCCTCAACCAATCGGGATATTCGGTAGTACTGGATCTCCCGTCATCCAAAAGTTCCAGACATGTACCCAGAAGAATTGACCGCCCCCATGGTCTCCGACCTCACCGAAGTGGGGTTCACTGCATTGAAGACCCCAGCACAAGTGGATGCCGCATTCAAGCAGAGCGGAACCGTGCTGTGTGTAGTGAACAGCGTTTGTGGCTGTGCCGCTGGCGCCTGCCGCCCAGGTGTGAAAGCCTCACTGAAAGGCGATAAGCGTCCTGATCATCTCACCACGGTGTTCGCCGGCGTGGACAACGATGCAGTGATGCAGGCCCGCCAGCATTTCCTCCCCTACCCGCCCAGCAGCCCCGCCATCGGCCTCTTCAAGGATGGCAAATTGGTCCACTTCGTAGAACGTCACCACATCGAAGGCCGCAGCGCCGAGATGATCGCGGAACACCTTAAGATGGTGTACAGCGAGTTCTGCTGATCTTGATCTCCTGAATGAAAAAGCCCCGGAACTTCCGGGGCTTTTTCATTTCCTTGACTAACCCCTCCTTGGGAGAGGGGTTGGGGTGAGGGCTTACACCACGCCTTGCTCCAACATGGCATCAGCCACCTTCACGAAGCCCGCGATGTTCGCGCCCTTCACGTAGTTCACCGTCTTGCCTTCGGTGCCGTACTTCACGCAGGCCGCGTGAATGTCCTTCATGATCTGGTGGAGCTTGGCATCGACTTCCTCCTTGGTCCAGCTCATGCGCATGCTGTTCTGCGTCATCTCCAAACCGCTTGTGGCAACACCACCCGCGTTGCTGGCCTTGCCTGGTGCGAACACCACGCCCGCGCCAAGGAAGAGATTCGTTGCTTCAAGGTCGCAAGGCATGTTGGCGCCTTCGGCCACATACTTCACGCCCTTCTTGATGAGGTCCTTGGCGTTCTTGCCATTGAGTTCGTTCTGCGTAGCGCAGGGCATGGCGATTTCCAACTTGCCCACCACGTCCCACACACGAGCACCCTTGGTGAAGGTGCTGCCCTTGAACTTCTTGGCGTATTCCGAGATGCGGCCGCGCTTCACGTTCTTCAGGTCCATGATGAAGGCCAGCTTCTCGCCCGAGATGCCGTTCGGATCGAAGATGGCACCATCACTGTCCGAGCAGGTGACCACCTTGCCGCCGAGGGCCGTGGCTTTCTCGATGGCGTATTGCGCCACGTTGCCACTGCCGCTGATGGCGACGGTCTTGCCCTTGAAGCTGGTCTTGTTGCGCTTCATCATCTCCTCTGCGAAGTACACCGCGCCGTAGCCGGTAGCCTCGGGACGCATGATCGAACCGCCCCATGCGCGGCCCTTGCCGGTGAGCACACCGGTGAATTCGTTCGCCAAACGCTTGTACTGGCCGAAAAGGAAGCCGATCTCACGACCGCCTACGCCGATGTCGCCCGCAGGCACGTCGGTATTGGGACCAATGTGGCGGAAAAGCTCACTCATCAAGCTTTGGCAGAAGCGCATCACCTCTCCGTCTGTCTTGCCTTTCGGATCGAAATCGCTGCCGCCTTTGCCGCCGCCCATGGGCAGGGTCGTGAGGCTGTTCTTGAAGGTCTGCTCGAAACCGAGGAACTTCAGGATGCTGAGGTTCACGCTTGGATGGAAGCGCATACCTCCTTTGTAGGGTCCGATCGCGCTGTTGAACTGCACCCGATAGCCACGGTTCACTTGGATGTTCCCCTTGTCATCCACCCAAGGGATGCGGAAGGTGATGGTGCGCTCGGGCTCCACCATGCGCTCCAAAAGCATCTTGCCCTTGTACTTGGGGTTCGCATCGATGAAGGGGATGACCATCTCGGCCACCTCATGCACCGCTTGTTGGAATTCGGGTTCGTTCGGGTTTTTGGCCTTTACGTAACTAATGAACGCGTCCACCGCTTTGGATGACGCCACAGTCGACTTTGCCATTCGTGTCTTGATTTGGTTTCCGAGGGATGAAAAAGTGCGCAAAGGTAGCCCGGGGAAACCTGCCGGTATTGCCGCTGGCTTGAGTTCTCAACAGCGTGAAGAGTGGAGCGAAAGAGGAAAGTAGAGAGGTCGACCTTAGTGCTTGTCGTCCTCTGATAGCACAGCATTGCCGGCATATCGGCCATTCACATAGGCCTCTATCCGAAAGAGGATCCCATTGCGGTCATACTTGTAGACCTTGCCATTCCACAGACGGCCGTTGCGGTATTCCCCTTGCTGAGCGAGCCGATGTTGCATGTCATACAGAGTATTCATGCCGTTCGCTTGGAAAATGGTGGCATTCGGGGCCTCATCGGGGGTCTTGTCCGGAGCGGGCTTCGCATCTGCGGGTAGGATTACAGGCATCTTGGTCTTCGGCTGGAAGCTCTTGCTGGAGGAGGCCACCCCATCGTGGAATTCCGCTACCTCTGCCAGTTCACCATTCGGGAAGAACCGCTTCAACGTGCCCTCCTCACGTCCCTGCTTGATGTGCACGTCCACTTCCAATTCGCCGTTCTCGTGGTAGTATTTCTGCTCTCCGTCCCGGGTGCCGTAGCTGTCGAACAGGAATTCCTGCGCCACCTTCCCGTTCGGATGCCATCGCTTGAATGCGCCCGTATTCCGGTCCAGGTCCCACGTGCCCTGTTCCTCGGTGGAGCCATCCGGATAATAGGTGGTGTAGGGACCTTTCGGCAGACCCATCAAGTAGGTGACCTCACTCATCACCTTTCCGTTGGGCCAATATCGCTTCCACACGCCGATCCTGCGATTGTCCGTATAGCGTCCTTCCTCGTAGATGTTGCCAGCGACATAATCCGGCTTATCCTTGATAGGGCCCGCGACCTTCCACCATCCTTGCTTCCTTCCGGCCTCATCCAATTTGTTCAGAGTATCAGGCGCAACGGGAACTTGGGCGGAAGCGACCCTGGCCACAAGGAGAAGCGCAAGAATAAAGAGGAATTGTACTGAATATCGGATCGAAGGCATAGCTGATCTTGGGTTCGCGCTTGCGAAACGAAAAAGCGGTGGCATGGGTTACCGATCAAGGGATGACGCGACCGCGTCTCACTTCGGTGCCAAGGCCGTTTTCAGATGCTTCATCATGTCATCCACCATCGCTTTCAGATCGAATTCGGCCTTCCAACCCCAGTCGCGTCGGGCGGCGCTGTCATCGATGCTGCGCGGCCACGAATCAGCATAGGCTTGCCGCTCATCCGGTGCGTAGGATATCTTGAAGCCGGGGATGTGCCGGGCCACTTCCGCAGCGATCTCCTCTGGGCTGAAACTGATGCCTGCCAAGTTATAGCTGCCACGCACCTTGACCTGCTCCGCAGGTGCCTCCATCAGGTCGATGGTCGCGCGAATGGCGTCAGGCATGTACATCATCGGCAAGGTGCTATTGGGGCCGAGGAAACTGGTGTAAGCACCGTTCTTGATCGCCTCATGGAAGATGTGCACCGCATAGTCCGTGGTGCCGCCGCCAGGGGCGCTCTTCCAACCAATAAGACCCGGGTAGCGGATGCTGCGCACATCCACGCCATAGCGTTTGTTGTAGTAAGCACACCAGCCTTCGCCGGCCAGCTTGCTGATGCCATAGACCGTACTCGGTTCCGTGACGGTATGCTGTGGCGTGTCATCCTTCGGGGTCGTATGGCCGAAGACGGCGATGCTGCTGGGCCAGTAGACCTTCTTCAATATCCCTTCGCGTGCCAGTTCGAGGATGATCAGCAGGCTCTCCATATTCAGCTTCCACGCAAAGGGCGGATCCTTCTCCGCAGTGGCGCTGAGCAGCGCTGCCAAAAGATAGACCTCAGTGATGCCGTGCTTGTCAATGACACGCTCTATGCCGCGCCGGTCCATTGCGTTCACCAGGGCGAATGGCCCGGTCTGCTTCGCTTGCGGCTCCTTGATGTCGCTGGCCACGACGTCATCCGCACCGAAGCGGTCGCGCAGCCCTTCAACGAGTTCAGTACCGATCTGGCCGCTGGCGCCAATGACGAGGATCTTCTTGCTCATGTGTGAGGTGAATGGGTCAAAACTAAACCGGCAGCCCATGCGATCGTCGTTCTCTTCTGATGGACAAAGCCTTCTTGCAGGATACGCAGGTGGGATCGCTATCGAGCAAGGGAGAATAGAGATACGATACCTGCGAGCACCCCCAGTAACCATGGTCCGTACCTTAGCGGCATGGAAACGCACCGCTTGCGGAACCTGCTGCATCCGGACCTTCTCCGGGACCGCTTGGAGAGCGAGGGTGTGCAGCGCACCACACTTTCCTTTTACCGCTACGTGCGTTTACACGATGCCGAGACACTTCGTCATCAGCTCTACTGCGAGTGGGAGCAACTGGGAATACTGGGCCGCATCTACCTCTCGCAGGAAGGCATCAATGCGCAGTTGAGCTTGCCATCGAACAACTTGGAAGCGTTCCGCTCGGCCTTGGATTCTCGCGATGCTTTCAGCGACATGCCGTGGAAGATCGCGGTGGAGGACGATGGACGATCATTCCTGAAGTTGGCGATCAAAGTGAAGAAGAAGATCGTGGCGGACGGTCTCGCCGATGATGCCTACGACGTGACGAACGTGGGGACGCACCTCGATGCCGAGAGCTTCAACCGGAAGATGGAGGAAGGCGCGCTGGTGATCGACATGCGCAACAACTACGAATGCTTGATCGGCCATTTCGAAGGCGCCTACCTGCCGAAGGCGGATACGTTCCGCGGTGCGATCGAGGAGGTTAAGGAAGTGATGAAGGGCAAGGAGGAGAATGAGGTCCTCCTCTACTGCACCGGAGGTATCCGCTGCGAAAAGGCAAGCGCGTACCTGAAGCATCACGGCTTCGCGAATGTGAACCAGCTGCACGGCGGCATCATTGACTATACGCGGCAGATCAAGGCGCAAGGGTTGGAAAGCCGCTATAAGGGACAGAATTTCGTGTTCGATGAACGACTGACGGAACGCATCACCGATGATGTTGTGAGCAGCTGCATGCAGTGCGGGACGATAAGCGATCGCATCAGCAACTGCCACGAGGCCACCTGCAACATGCTGCTGGTGCAATGCGAAGCCTGTGCAGAGAAATACGCGGACTGCTGCTCACCCGGCTGCCGCGAGATCCATCAACTACCGAGCGAAGCCCAACGCGCTTGGCGCAAAGGCCGCAGCACGCGCAGCAGCAAGACCAAAGCGATCAACAACCCGGAAGGATTGCGCCAACGCATCCGCGAAGAGGAAGAGCTTCTCGCACGCAACGGGACGCTTCATCCGGAGTTGATCGAAGTAATTCAAATGAAAACCAAAAGCGCGTAGGCTTGTGCGAACGGACAACACGCAACCCGTCAACCCGCAACACGCCAACCCGTAACACGCAACGCTAAAATGCCCTTCTACCACACCCTCGGCAACATCCCGCACAAGCGGCACACCCAGCACAAGAGCCCCGAAGGAAACTTCTACTACGAGCAGCTCTTCGGCACCGTCGGCTTCGATGGCATGAGCACCCTGCTCTACCACACGCATCGCCCCACGCAGGTGAAGGAGATCGTCGGCTCGACGGACGTCACCCCGAAAGTCGCTATCGAGAAGAACCTGCGCTGCATGCGCCTTAGCGGCTTCAACGTGCCCCCCGAGGATGACCACCTCAAGGCACGCAAGACGCTCCTGTTCAACAACGACGTCTCCATGGCCCTCGCCGCACCCAAGGCCCTGAAGGTGGATTACTTCTACAAGAATGCGGATTGCGATGAGCTGATCTTCATCCACAAAGGCAGCGGCAAGTTGCGCAGCTTGGTGGGCACGCTGGAGTTCAAGTACGGTGATTACATCGTGATCCCGCGCGGCATGATCTACACGCTGGAATTCGACACCGCCGACAACCGTCATCTGGTGCTGGAGAGCCACCACCCACTTTACACCCCGAAGCGTTACCGGAACTGGTTCGGCCAGATGCTGGAAAGCAGCCCCTTCTGCGAGCGCGACATCCGCCGCCCAAAGGACCTGGAGACGCACGATGAAAAAGGTGACTTCCGGGTGCTGGTGAAGAAGCAGAATGTGATCCACGAATTCATCTACGCCACGCATCCCTTCGACGTGGTGGGCTGGGACGGCTACAACTATCCCTACGCCCTCAGCATCCACGATTTCGAGCCGATCACCGGCCGCGTACACCAACCACCGCCCGTCCACCAGACCTTCGAGACGAGCGCCTTCGTGGTGTGCAGCTTCTGCCCGCGGCTTTACGATTACCATCCGCTGGCCATCCCCGCGCCATACAACCACAGCAATATCGACAGCGATGAGATCCTCTATTACGTGGACGGCGACTTCATGAGCCGCAACGACATCAATGCCGGGGACATTACGCTGCACGTCGCAGGCATCCCGCACGGCCCGCAGCCCGGCGCCATGGAGCGTTCCATCGGCAAGACGAAGACGGATGAACTCGCTGTAATGCTCGACACCTTCAAGCCGCTGATGGTGACGGAGGAGGCGATGAAGGTCGATGACGGGAAGTACTGGAAGAGTTGGTTGGAATGAGCAAAGGCATGCGACACCCTGAGCGGAGTCGAAGGGCGGGCGTGCCGGCGCTCAAAAGCAGCGCCGTCGCGCTTTCCACTGCAAGTCCTCGCACCCCCGGCCTACGAGCCGGGGTCGCTGCGGGCTTTCCGCTGCAATCGCTCACGCGAAGAATCCGAGAGCTGGCCTTCCTCTGTTTGCCCCTTTCTCTTGCTGGACAATCGCCGATTCCTTCCTTCGAATCCAACACAACACAGGAGCAGCGAGCCAAGTCGGTCGTCGTATCAAATCTTGAATGCGACTCCATAACTGTGATTGCTTACTACACCCAGTGCTACTGGTCGACCAAGCAGTCATACAGACTGCTCATTTCTGATCATGGTTCATGGCACCAAGTTCAGTGGGTCGTAACCTATTCCAACAGAGACAAGAACAAGATCAAGCATATATCCAAAAAGAAGCTGCCACTCGCAAGACAGGTCGATAGCCTGATAACCGATCTAAATGCTCTCGGCTTCTGGAGCCTTGGTCAAGATTCATTGAACATCAGTGAGAAGCAACTGAATGATACGACAATGAGTTCCATCAACATCTCTGACGGCTGCTCCCAAGTCATCGAAGTCCTGTCCGGAGGACACCAAAGGATCCTCAGTGCATACGAACCTGAGCAACTCCAAGCATTCGTGCACATACCATCCAGAGGGAGGTTCATCCAATGCGTGGGAGCGATACGCAAAACCCTTTTTGCTCCGTAACCCATGACATCTCCCGCAACCATAGTACCATTCAGTGAGCGCCCGTGAGGGATTGGACCGGAAAGCCCGGAGCCTTCTTAGGCGAGGACTTGTAGGGGAAAGCCCGACCCGAGGCATTTGCGAGGGGCACGCCCTCATCATCCTTCTCACCTTCCCTGCAAATTGCCGAACTTTGAGGCACTTTCGACCATTGAAAACCTGACCCATGGCTATTGAGACCGCAACTCCCGAACTCGAGAAGATCAACCCCGCAGCGGCTGACTTCCTCCCCCTCCTTGGCACCGACTACATCGAATTCTATGTCGGCAACGCCAAGCAGGCCGCACACTATTACAAGACCGCCTTCGGTTTCCAGAGCCTGGCTTACGCTGGTCTCGAGACCGGCGTGAAGGACCGCACCAGCTACGTGTTGGTACAGGATAAGATCCGCCTCGTGCTGACGACGCCGATGACGAAGGACGACCCGATCAACGACCACCTGCGCCAGCACGGCGACGGTGTGAAGGTGATCGCTCTTTGGGTGGACGATTCGCGCAAGGCCTACGAGGAGACGATCAAGCGCGGCGCGGTCAGCTTCATGGAACCTACCGTGGAGAAGGATGCGGATGGCGAAGTGGTCAAGAGCGGAATCAAGCTCTATGGCGACACCGTGCACATTTTCGTGGAACGCAAGAATTACCATGGCACCTTCCTGCCCGGCTACAAGCCTTGGAAGAGCGCGTACAACCCACCGACCTCCGGCCTGAAATACGTGGACCACATGGTGGCGAACGTGGGTTGGAACCAGATGAACAAGTGGGTGGGGTTCTACGAAAAGGTGATGGGCTTCGCGAACCTGCTGAGCTTCGACGACAAGGACATCAGCACCGAATACAGCGCGCTGATGAGCAAGGTGATGAGCAACGGCAACGGCCGCATCAAGTTCCCGATCAATGAACCGGCGAAGGGCAAGAAGCGCAGCCAGATCGAAGAATACCTCGATTTCTACAACGGTGAAGGCGTGCAACATATAGCGGTGGCCACGGACGATATCGTGAAGACGGTGCGCAACCTGATGAGCCGCGGCGTTGAATTTTTGAAGGTGCCGTCCAGCTACTACGACGGCCTCTTGGAGCGTACGGGGCCGATCGATGAGGACCTCGCCCCGCTTGCGGAACTTGGCATTCTCGTGGATGTCGACGACGAAGGCTACCTGCTGCAACTCTTCAGCAAGCCGGTGGAAGACCGCCCCACATTGTTCTACGAGATCATCCAGCGAAAAGGCGCGAAGAGCTTTGGAAAGGGCAACTTCAAGGCGCTCTTCGAGGCTATCGAACGCGAGCAGGAAAGCCGCGGGACGCTCTAGATCCCTAGGAAAACATCAACAAGAAGGGCGCTCGAACTGAGCGCCCTTCTTGTTGAGTGACCGCTGGTAGCTGCAGCCGTTAATTTTGTCGTCATGCGCCACCTCTTCCTTGCCACTGCTTTCCTAGCCTGTCTGTTCTTTGGCACGGCCTGCACCAAGGACCAACCCGAAGGCGACCATCCGGCCGGCTTCACTTTTCGCTCCGATAGTGGCTACACCTCTCACAACGACACCTTGCCGCTTGCGGATACCCTGCACATCGGGCTTACCATCACCAAGGGCTCGGACAACCTCCGATCGTTCTATGTCGACGTGACCTACGATAATGGCCCCGCGATCCGGCAGGACAGTGTGCATGTGGACAGCGATCCATTCACCTTTGAGAAGACGGTGATCACACGCGATCAGACCGGCACGGAAAAATGGACCTTTTCCGTGGATGAGTATGATGGTGACATCACTAAGCAAAGCTTGTCCTTCATCGTGCAGTAGCCACCAGTTCGGCCACGGCGGTACTTTCGCCGCAGTTTTTCAAGACCATGTACCGTACCCATACCTGTGGCGAACTCCGCCTCTCTGACGCTGGAAAGACCGTGACCCTCGCTGGTTGGGTCCAACGCACCCGCGACCTCGGTGGCATGACCTTCATCGACCTCCGTGACCGCTACGGCATCACTCAGCTCACCTTCAACACGGACAGCGATGCTACGTTGCGCGAAACCGCCCGCAGCCTCGGCCGTGAGTATGTGGTGCAAGTGACGGGGACCGTGGTGGAACGCCAGAGCAAGAACGCCAACATGCCCACCGGCGAGGTGGAGATCTTCGCCACGGAATTAAAGGTGATGAACGTTGCGAAGACGCCGCCATTCACTATTGAGGAGGAGACCGACGGCGGCGACGAGCTGCGCATGAAGTATCGCTATCTCGACCTGCGCCGGGCCAACGTCCGGAAGAATTTCGAGCTGCGCAGTCGCATGGCGATCGAAGTGCGCAACTACCTCAGCGCGCAGCAATTCCTGGAAGTGGAAACGCCGGTTTTGATCAAGAGCACGCCGGAAGGTGCACGCGATTTCGTGGTGCCAAGCCGCATGAACCAAGGCGAGTTCTACGCGCTGCCGCAAAGCCCGCAGACCTTCAAGCAACTGCTGATGGTGGCGGGAATGGACCGCTATTTCCAGATCGTGAAATGCTTCCGCGACGAGGATCTCCGCGCGGACCGCCAACCGGAGTTCACGCAGATCGATTGCGAGATGGCCTTCGTGGAACGCGAGGACATCCTGAACACCTTCGAGGGCCTGGCGAAGCATCTGTTCAAGAGCATTCTCGGAAAGGACATGAATGAGCCTTTCCTTCGGATGTCTTACGACGAGGCCATGCGCGACTACGGATGCGATAAGCCGGACCTACGGTTTGGGATGAAATTCATTGCCCTCACCCCTGCCCTCTCCCAAGGAGAGGGAGAAATGCACCTCACCCGTGTCCTCTCCCCAGGAGAGGGAGCAGACCTCGCTCGAGGTCGTGGGTTCAAGGTTTTTGATGACGCTGAACTTGTGGTCGGCATCAAGGCGGAAGGCTGCGCTGGATGGAGCCGCAAACAGACCGATGCCCTCATCGAGTTCGTGAAACGCCCGCAGGTGGGCGCCAACGGGATCATCTTCGTGCGCTGGGCTGCCGAAGGTTTGAAGAGCACCGTGGACAAGTTCTACGGACCCGAGGACCTGCAACGCTGGGCGGAACGCTTCGGCATGAAAGAAGGCGACCTGCTCTGCATCATGGCCGGGCCTGCGGAGAAGACCCGCAAAGCATTGAACGAACTGCGCCTGCATCTCGGCGAACTGCTGAACCTCCGCGACCCGAACGTCTTCAAACCCTTGTGGGTGTTGGATTTTCCGCTGTTGGAGAAAGACGAGGAAAGTGGACGCTGGCATGCGATGCACCATCCCTTCACCTCACCCGTTCCGGCGGATGCGCACAAGCTGGAAAGCGATCCCGGCGCCGTAAAGGCGAACGCATACGACCTGGTGATCAATGGCACGGAGATCGGTGGAGGCAGCATCCGCATCCACGACCGCGGCATGCAGGAGGCGATGTTCCGCGTGCTCGGCTTCACCGATGAAGAGGCCCGTTACAAATTCGGTTTCCTGCTGGATGCCTTTGAATACGGCGCTCCTCCTCACGGCGGTGCGGCCTTCGGCTTCGACCGCTGGGTGGCGCTTTTCGGCGGCCGCAGCGACATCCGCGAGTTCATCGCTTTTCCAAAGAACAACGCAGGACGGGATGTGATGATCGATGCGCCTTCGACGATCGATGCGATCCAGCTGAAGGAGCTCGGGCTGGAGGTAAAGGGATAAATGGCCGCGGAGACGCGGAGGAAAGCTTGACGCGGGAAGTGGACCTTTCCAGGTCGCAGTATCTTTCCAGCGATGAACGAAAAGGATGAAAGCTTTTTGCGCATGGCCATTGAGGCCTCGCGCGCAGGTATGGAACGCGGTGACGGCGGCCCGTTCGGCTGTGTGGTGGTAAAGGACGGAAAAGTGGTGGGCAGCGGCAACAACCGTGTCACTAGCACCAACGACCCCACGGCCCATGCGGAAGTGGTCGCGATCCGCGACGCCTGCAAGAACCTAGCTGATTTCCAACTCACCGGCTGCACCATCTATACCAGTTGCGAACCGTGCCCCATGTGCTTGGGCGCCATCTATTGGGCACGGCCGGACCGCATCGTTTTCGCGGCCACCCGCAAGGACGCCGCCGAGGTGGGCTTTGACGATCAGCTGATCTACGACGAGCTGCCTTTGCCCGTTAGCGAGCGACGCATTCCCACCCAACAGGCCTTGCGCAGTGAAGGTGTAGAGGTGTTCAAGGCTTGGGCGAAGCTGACGGGCAAGGTGCGTTACTGACGGCGCTGAGTTTGCGGAGTCCTGAACTGTGCTCGGCATGATCTCAAGTCTGGCGCTGCTTTCGGGCCGTTGGCCTTGAGCATCCTCCATGCATCTTGACTTCTGTTACCGTCCCGGGGCCTCTGGTGAGATCTGCTCTCAGATCCGATCAAGGCACAGCAGTTCCCGGCAGTCTTCAAACTGCTCCACAGAATTTCCTAGGAGCAGTAAAGCATTGCAGCAAGACCATACGATGTGTACTTTCGATGTGTTCGGACCTCTTCGGTGTGAATTCCGAGGACTTCACGGATAAGCATGGATGGAAGCATTATACATCACCCACAAGTCGCTCCGGCCATCCATCTTGGAGCGCAATGTTGGCTTGGCCGGAAAGACTTGCGGGAGCGGAGGCAGCGCTTGGCATTGGTCAGCGCGTCTCATCGGTAGGGCCATGAATACTGCTTCTTCCATCCGGTCGTCCCAATTGCTCTTGCCGGGCTTTTGGAGATGCCTGCTTATGTGCGTCGTCGGCCTCATCACGGTCCTGCCGGCCAACGCCCAGTTCAACATCTATCATCCCTTTCCGGATAGTAATGCGGTGTGGGGGATGACGGCGGGATGCACTGACTGGAACTGCGGAACATACCAGTATGTTCAGGATTACATGGCAGGCGACACGGTGATTGATGGAAACACGTACAAGGTCATCGGCCAATCCGTCAGTATTGTCTATGGAAGTTGTAGCTGCGGGTTCCCCCCTGGTGATTTAGGCGAAGGATTCCTGAGGGAAGATACGGCGGCGCGTAAGGTCTATTGGCGCTTCCCCGGTTCAACTGTGGATACCCTGCTGTACGATTTCACACTGGAATTGGGGGACACCCTACATGGTTTGTATGGCAACACGGGCCTGTGCAGCGAGGCCATATTTACAGTCCAATCCATTGATTCCATCCTGGTGGGTGGCTCGTACCGGAAAAGGATCAATTTTCTTCCCGACCCCAGTAGTCCACCTTCCATCATTGAGGGTGTGGGGTCAACCACCGGCCTAACGACTTGCTATTCCATACCCGCTTCATATGGCATCCGACTCGAGTGTTTTACCGTCGGAGATTCATTGATTTATTCTTCACCTTTCGCCCCGGATCTATTAGCTTGTGGTAATTTGCCAACTGGTATACGTGATGAAACCGGGTTTACCGGCAGGAAGATCGCATTTCAGCCAAACCCTACTTCGGGCATAGTGAAGCTCGTGTGTCATTTCAATCTGCCACCGTTGGACTTGTTGATCTATGATGTTACCGGAAAAGCCGTGTTCCGAAGCCGCATAACCCAAGAGCAGTCCCTAATTGACCTTACCATTGGGGAAAGGCATATACATGGCACTTTTGTTCCAAGACGGTGCGTTGATCCGATCTGAAAAACTGGTCAAGCAATGATAACTGCCAAGTGTCTGGTTCTTTCGCCTTGGCTGGTGCTAGTTTCTGTGCTTCTGGGAAACTCCCAGGCCAAGGCCCAGTTCAACGTGTACCACCCCTTCCCGGACAGCAATGCGGTGTGGGGCATGGGAGCGGGATGCATCGATGGTAATTGTGGCACAGGTGAATACATTCGGGATTCTTATTCCGGTGATACACTCATCGATGGATTTACCTATAAGCGCATCGAGCATGAAGTATTGGTCACGGCTGGCGGGTGTTGTTATCCACCCGAAGGTCTGGGTATGGGCTTTCTGAGGGAGGACGTGAGCGCGCGGAAGGTCTATTGGCGTTGGCCTGGGGAATCATCGGATACCCTGTTGTATGATTTCAACCTGGATGTTGGGGACACGATAAATGGATTATTCAGGTTCCCCTCTAATGATTGGATCGTTGTATCCGTGGACTCGGTAATCGTGGACTCCAATTACCGCAGGCGGATCAACTTTGATACGAGCGATGTATACCAGTGCATGCGATTCTCCTTTATTGAAGGAGTCGGATCAACAGCTGGTTTGACAAATGAGTATTATGGGCCAGGAGAGATGGGGTCAATTCTCGAATGTTTTTCGGTCGGTGGTGAAGTACGCTACACGGAACCCTGTAATCCTGACACGGTTGCCTGTGGTGAACTGCCTGTCAACGTTCAGAGCTTCTTCAACAAGCGAACCGAGCTCGCAGTTTCCCCGAATCCATCAAGTGGGCAATTCACCATAAATGGCATCATTAAACCCACCACCGTTTTCGTTTATAGCTCCACTGGCCAACCGGTTTGGCAGGGCAGCGGCAACACCATAGACCTCACCGCCCAGCCACCCGGCGTGTACACGGCGGTGATAGCCACGGAACGGGGCAGGCAGGCGGTGCGATTGGTGGTACTTAGGTAGATCAGCGGATGAGACGATTAACTGATGAACTTATGGATGCACGCAGAGACCCGAGTGCACAAGTGACCCGGCCAATGGGGGGAGTGCATAGTTGCGGAGTGGCCGGAATACTCGGGAGAACAGGGGAACCTCACCCACAAGTCGCTCCGGCC
>JBEPUG010000022.1:0-28910 GCA_041691695.1 Flavobacteriales bacterium | reverse complement strand
TAAGAGACAGTGTGATGGCAGGTCACGAGACCACGCTGCCCATCACCTTGGACCAGATGATCTACCATGCCGGCAGCGTGGTGCGCGGCTCATCGCGCGCGTTGGTAGTGGTGGACCTGCCCTTCGGCACCTACCAAGGCAACTCCAAGGGTGCTTTGAATTCTGCGATCCGCATCATGAAGGAAAGCGGGGGCCATGCCGTGAAGCTGGAAGGCGGCGCGGAAGTGCTGGACAGCGTTGAGCGTATTCTCACTGCAGGCATTCCCGTAATGGGCCACCTCGGCCTCACTCCGCAGAGCATCTACAAGTTCGGCACCTATGTGGTGCGCGCCAAAGAGGAGGAGGAGGCGGAGCGTTTGAAACGTGATGCCAAACTGCTCGAGGAGGCCGGTTGTTTCGCTCTGGTCCTGGAGAAGATCCCCGCTAAGCTGGCGACGGAAGTGGCCAAGAGCATCAGCATCCCAGTGATCGGCATCGGCGCTGGAGGCGGTGTGGATGGCCAAGTACTCGTGATGCATGACATGCTGGGCATCACCAAGGAATTCAACCCGCGCTTCCTTCGTCGCTACGCGGATCTCAACACCGTGATCACCGATGCGGTGGAGCACTATGTGAAGGACGTCCGCTCCTCTGATTTTCCCAGCACGGATGAGCAGTATTGAGTCAGCGCCTCTTGTCATCCTCCTTCAGGATGACCACCTGCTGATAGTGGACAAGCAGCCTGGCATGCCTGTTCAGGTCGACCGCACCGGCGACCCGAGCCTGCAGCAGCAGACCCAATCGTTATTCCCTGCTGGAAGTGTGGACATCGGTTCACCGCATCGGCTGGACCGACCGGTGAGTGGAGTGGTGGTCTTCACTAAGAGCATAGATGCTCTGCGCGGTATGGATGAGATCTTTCGCCGCGGAGGAGTGCAGAAGACCTATTTGGCCATTGTCGAAGGCCGCACCCCTGCAAAGGGCGAATGCAGCCATATTCTCGGTCATGCGGGCGGATCGAGGAAGGCCAAGGTGCTCGAGGAGAAGGATGCGGATGGGCGAAATGCGAAGTTGACCTTCACGACCAAAGCCCTCGGCGAACGGTTCTCCTTGTTGGAGGTCCGGCCGGAAGGAGGTGCATTCCACCAGATCCGAGCGCAACTCGCCGCGATCGGTCATCCTATCAAGGGCGATGTGAAATACGGCGCTCGTCGCGGAGAACCGGATCGGAGCATCGCGCTTCATGCTTGGCGTATGCGCTTCAACCATCCGATCACTGGTACTCTGCTGGAATTGAAAGCCCCGATGCCCACCCGTTCGATCTGGCCTGCTTTGCTGGCGCTTGCGGAGGGTGATACGTGAGTGGCGCCTGCCGCCTGCCCCTGCCAACTGCCACTACCGACTGCGTTCACAGCGGATCCACATCCACTTGCACTTGCACCGCCCGATTCTTCGGATCAGCGAAGGTCCGATCGATCAACTCGCTGAGGAAGGCCTTCTCCGCGCGGTAATTCCGTCTCTCTAATTTCAGGAGTATGTCGAGCAGATGTTTGTCGCGAACACGCGCTACGGTTGGTGGTTCGGGCCCGAGAACACGGTCGCCCAAGCGTTCACGCAACGCATCCGCAAATACTTGGGCAGTGAACTGAACGCGAGCCTTATCACGGTGTTTCAGTACGATCCGCACCATGCGGCTGAACGGTGGATACCCGTGCGCCTGCCTGAGCGGAAGCTCACGTGCGTACATCCCGTCCACATCATGCGCAGCCACAAGGTCGATCAGTGGATGATGGATATCCCGTCCTTGGATGAAGACCGTTCCGGGATCTCGTTTGCGACCGCTTCGCCCTGCCACTTGGGCCATTAGTTGGAAAGCGCGCTCATGCGCACGCAGATCCGGGAAGCGCATCAAGTTGTCAGCGTTGAGGATCCCCACCACCGTCACTTGGTCGAAGTCCAATCCCTTGGTCACCATCTGCGTTCCGACGAGGATGTCGATCGCGCCTTCTCCGAAACGGGAGAGCAGTCGCTCGAAACCGTGCTTGCCGCGCGTACTGTCCTGGTCCATTCGGGCCACGCGAGCCTCCGGAAGTAGCAGCGCAAGTTCTTCCTCCACCTTTTCCGTGCCGAGCCCGACCATTTTCAGCCGGTTGCTTCCACATGCCGCGCAGCGCACGGGTGGTGTGTAGCGCCTTCCGCAGTAATGGCAGCGCAGGCCGTGGTCATGCTTGTGATAGGTGAGGCTCACGTCGCAGTGCTCGCACTCCGGCACCCAGCCGCAGGTCTCGCATTGCCATGCGGGCACATAGCCGCGTCGGTTCTGGAAAATGATGACCTGCTCCTTTCGTGCCAGCGCATGCTCGATGCCGATGATCAAGGTCTGCGAAAAGTTTCCGCGCATCTGTTTGCGCCGCTGGGCATCGGCGAGATCCACCTTCACGATCGTCGGCAACGCCGCATCGCCGAAGCGTACGGTGAGCTTCGCGAAGCCGAACTTCCCTGTTCGTGCATTGTAGAGGCTCTCCATGCTCGGTGTGGCGGAACCCACGAGCACCTTCGCACCATGCAGTGCGGCCAGCACCACGGCCATATCCCGCGCGTTGTAGCGCGGCGCGGGGTCGTGCTGCTTGTAGCTGGGGTCGTGCTCCTCGTCCACGATCACCAGGCCGAGGCGGTGGAAGGGGAGGAAGAGTGCCGAACGCGCGCCAACGACCACCGGATGCGACTCTGGTTCGCGCAGCATGCGCAGCCAGAGCTCGGTCCGTTCGCGTTGTGAAAGACGCGAATGGAACACGGCTACCCGCTCCCCGAAGCGAGCGCGCAGCCGCCCGATGATCTGGGTGGTCAGGGCGATCTCTGGTAAGAGGTAAAGGACCTGCTCGCCACGCGCTATGGACTCATGCATCAGCTCCATGTAGAGCTCGGTCTTGCCCGATGCGGTGACACCTTGAAGCAGCACGGTGTCCCTCTCCTCAAAACCGACGCGGACCTCCGCCAAGGCTGCGGCTTGTGCTGTGGAAAGTGTTGCAGGTGGCTTGCGCAGAAGCTCGTCGGAGGGGGCGCCCGCCAAACGTTCTTCGATCACGAAAACACCCTTTTCGCAGAGCCTCTTGAGTTCCGCTGCGCTGGCATCGCTACTACGGAGAAGTTGATCACGCTTCACTTCACGAGGATCGTCGCTCAGGCAACGGCTCAATTCGACGTAGCGCATCAGCAGGTGCAACTGCTTTGGCGCGCGGTCCAGCGCATCGAACCACTGATGCAGCGCAGCCTCTTCCCGGGCTTCCGGTGTGAGGTGGACAAATCGTTCCACCCGAGGGGTGTACTTCGTCTCCAATTCTTCGGCCAGCATCAGCGCCCCGGAATCGAGCAGCTTCTTGATCACAGGCATCGGGTCCTTGACGCTGAGCAGTTCTCCAGCTTGGGCAAGGCTCAGTTCATGGCGTTGCTCGAGCGCATCGAGGATCAGGTCGCGCCGCGCATCACCGGTCCAGGACGTGGGCACTTCCGGCGCAGCGATCAAACGCGTAGCACTGCTAAGGACCAACGCGCCAGGTAGCGCGGCCAACATCACCTCTCCCAATGTGCACAAGTAGTGCGCGCTGATGGCCTCCCACAAACGAAATTGCTCTTCGGTCACGATCGGAGAAGCGTCCAACACCTCGCCTATGGGTCGGGGAATCATCCCCACGGGAGCATCTTCCCGAAGTCTGCGGATGAGCCCGCTGTACACTTTTCGCCCTCGTCCGAAGACGACGGCCACTCGCAGGCCCGGTCGTACGGCTGATGAAAGCTCCTCCGGAACCGCATAAGTAAAGGTGCCGGGGACAGCCAAGGGCAGTATGATGTCTACGAAGCTGGACAAGTAGAAAAGGGATGGGGCACAAGTTTACCGTGCAACAGGGCGTACTGATAGTAGATCTGTCCGCATTCAGCGCCCGACCGCCCTATTGCATGAGATATCCATCGCGCAGGCAACCGAACCGTTTCGTCTCGGGTCTTGGATGTGATCAACCAAGCTCCGCTGTTCCTTCCATGCCATTTCAATTTTCACTTGTGCGCTGGCTTGCGATCCTTGACGGCGAACAGTCTTGCCAGCCGAGTGTGCGAGGTGCTTTACTTTGGCCATCAATGGGAAGACTGCTCCATGCCACTGCAGTTTGCGCGGCCTTGCTGGTACTTGTCGGCCAAGCGCGGGCCCAGTTGCAGGTGACCTCCGGCATCACGGCAACTCAGGCAGTACAGAACATTTTGCTCGGGCCGGGCATCACAGCATCCAATATGACCTTCACTGGCAATGTCTCCCAGTTGGGTTCGTTTATTGGGACCAACTGCTATCTCGGCCTGGACTCTGGAGTGATCATGGCCTCTGGTGGAGTAAATGGTGCATTGGGTCCGAATAACAGCGGCAGTACATCCAACCCACCAAATACTTCAGATGGTGTTGGCGATGTCGATCTTCAAGCATTGAACGGTGCTGGGGGGAGCAGTCTGAACAATACAGCGGTCTTGCAATTCGATTTTGTGCCAACCGGGGATTCTCTTGCTTTCAATTTCATTTTTGCCAGTGAAGAGTATTTGGTATATGTTGGCAGTAGCTTCAACGATATTTTCGGATTTTTCCTAAGCGGTCCTGGGATCAGTGGTCCATACACCAATAATGGTGAAAATATCGCTTTAGTTCCTGGGACTTCAACTGCAATAGCGATAAATAATCTGAATAACGTTAGCAATTCTCAATATTACGTCAATAATGGTACGGGGAGCAATACTCCATATAGTACGAACAATC
The DNA here is from genome assembly GCA_041691695.1 of Flavobacteriales bacterium. GTDB lineage: Bacteria > Bacteroidota > Bacteroidia > Flavobacteriales_F > PHOS-HE28 > PHOS-HE28. The sequence goes on along the minus strand of JBEPUG010000022.1, from coordinate 24,139 downwards.
AATACATTCAATACAACGGTCTTACAACGGTGCTTACTGCAAGTGCCACCGTTCAATGCGGTGCCACCTATCATATTAAATTGGCTATTGGAGACCGAGGTGACGGAAGCTATGACTCCGCAGTCTTCCTTGAAGCTGGTAGTTTTAAGAGCAATGCCGTCATCCTATCCGCGCAGGTGAATAGTGGAGGACAGGACAGTACGTTGTACGAAGGCTGCGGAAGTGCTACCTTCTATGTGACGCGCCAAGGCAATCTCGCTGCAACGGACACGGTACCTCTCATTACCAGTGGAACAGCCACGGAAGGCTTGGATTACGATTCCATCCCTTCGCAATTGATCTTCCTGCCCGGAATGGATACCATCTCGGTGACACTGAACGCCATTGCCGATGGCATAACCGAGCCTACTGAATCGATCGAATTGCAAGCCTTCTGGACCGGCGACTGTGGAACTGACAGCACCATGCTGCACCTCTATATCAGTGATCCACCACCGATCAACCTTTCCTTGAGCAACGACACGTTATTGACCTGCCAAGACAGCACGTTGCTTCAGGCCCATGTGAGTGGTGGCTATGGAAACTTGACCTTGGATTGGAACACAGGGATACCGGATGGGGATACGCTGGCATGGCTGCATCCCCCACAAACGACCATTTACATTCTTTCCGTCTCCGATGAATGTGGTGTCCTGAACCCCTTGGACAGTATGACGGTGAGCATCTTCGTGCCGGACACATTCCTGATCCAGACGCAAGCGGATACCACGGTCAACTGTCCAGGATCCCCGGTCGCGTTGTATGGTCATGTCAGCGGCGGCACGCCGCCTTACACCTATGTGTGGAGCGAAGCTCTAGGATACACGGATGAATTGAACGTCGCTCCGGTGACCTCTCACGGATACGATATCGCAGTGACCGACCTGTGTGGGAATATGCTGAATGGCCTCACGGTCGTCACCGTCGCGTATGATTCCATGCACGTGAATGTCCTGCCCGACACCTTGATATGCTACGGGGATACGATCACGATGAAGGTCCTCGTCCAGGGAGGATATTCCACCTTGCTATACGATTGGAACGCCGGCAGCTCTGTGGATACGGTCGTGGTGCATCCCGCAAGCTCCTCCACCTATTGGGTCACTGTGACCGACCAATGCGATATCAGTGTGTCCAGTTTTGCCCCGGTGAATGTTGAACGGCCCATCGCGGATTTCTCCATTCTCGGATCCACATGGGAGAGCAACTTCCCCATCAGCTTCATGAATGGAAGCGCAGGTGCCATTACAACGTGGTCTTGGGATTTCGGCAGCGACGGCCTTTCCAGCACGGAGGTCAACCCGGTGGTCACGTATCCGGATCCCGGCACATTTCCTGTGCGTCTAGCCATCATGGACACCTTGGGCTGTGTGGATACGTTGGTCAAGACCATCAACGTAGCACCGGAGTTCAACCTTTATATGCCAACGGCTTTTACGCCGGATGGCGACGGTATCAATGACGTTTTTGGTGTGGTAGGGACCAATATCCAGAGTTTCCACATGCGGATCTTCGATCGCTGGGGCAATCAGGTCTTCGAGACGGAGGACCCCACGAAGGGATGGGACGGCACTATCAACGGGCACAAGCCAGTGACAGGTGTGTATACCTACATGTACCGTTTCTTGGGTCCTTCAGGCCAGACCGCGGATAGGTATGGAAGTGTTATTTTGGTCCACTGATGTGGGCCATTCATCCTATCTGACCACCGATTCCGCGAATAGACTGTTGAAAAGTGCAGGTGGTGGCTTGCCCCCGCACAGGGGTGGGGCCTAATTTCGTCCCGGAACTCTTTCAATCCTTGAACGACCCCTGATGACAGTGCGCAATACATCGATATGGAGCTCGGCCTTGGTACTGGGGTTGATGCTTGCCGCTTGCGGTGGGGGAGGCACCGGGAATGCTCCGGTAGAGAACACGAAGGATTCACTTAACCCCCCGCCTGAGCGTACCGGCCTGCTGAATGTAGGTGGTAAGATCTTCAGCATTCCTTCACCCGTACAGACCGCACTCTTGATCCAGGACCTCGGCCTGCCATACAACAATGCCCTGCCCTTCGCTACGGACAGTGCTTCCCGCTTCACCTCAAAAGGGATGAAGGCCCTTGCCTTGGGCATTTATGGCGCCGACCTCGCATACGTCACTATCCACAAGGACGGCCAAAAGGCATTGAAGACCTTGAAGACGATCGAGCAGTTGAGTTCAGACCTCAACCTTTCTCATGCCTTCAATAAGGAATTGCTGGACGGTTTCAAGAACAACTTGAACAACGAGGATAGCTTATTGCGATTCTCCGGTGTCGCATTCAGGTCCGCCGACCAATACCTGAAAATGGACCAGCAAGGGGACGTTTCAGCAGCCATTCTGGCCGGTGGTTGGATCGAAGGGCTATACCTGACCGTACAGGATAGTGGCAAAAAGGTGGACCCGAAGATCATCAAGCGACTAGGTGAACAGGGCCACACCCTGAACAACCTCATCTCTCTTCTGGAACAAAATGGCAACGATGCCAGATTGATCGCGGCTCTCAAGGACTTGGCTTCGGCCTACACAGCGGTGCATGTCACCTATACCTTCGAGCAGCCTACATTGGATGCCGCGAACAAGACCACATACATCAATAGCGTTACTAAAACGGAGGTTGCCCCGAAAGATCTGAAGATCATCATTCAGAAGGTGAAGGCGATCCGCATCTCCATCACCGCTTGAACATGCGAAGCATCATCCCATCGCTCACCCTTCTTGCAGGCCTTTTCATCGCAGGAGGCGTACATGCCCAATGCGATACCATCGCTTCGCTTTGCGAGAAGAACATCACTGCGCAGTACATCCCCGATGGCCAATTTTATCGCGCCCTTCTCAAGGATGATGAGACGGCGGAGTTCGACCTCACCTTGTATGGAGGTACCACTTACCGCATTGCTGCATGCAGCGGGACCAGTGATGGCAACCTCGTTTTCAGCGTATACGACAAGGAGCATAACCTGCTCTTCAGCAACAAGGATTTCAACAACGATCCTTACTGGGACCTGGTGGTGGCAAATACCTTGGATGTCACCATTGATGCCGTGCTGGACACGCGCAAGGCCAGTAGTGGCTGTGCCGTGCTGTTGATCGGTTTCAAGAAATAGCGCCTTTGCAGGGAACATTGCAAGCGGCCCTCCCGTAAAGAGGGCCGCCCGTTTTTGGTGGATACCGGAACGGGATGGTACCCTTATGAGCGAAAAGATCCTCAAAGCCTTATTGCAACTCTTCGCGATCATTGCGAAGCGGGAAGGGGGTGACGCGGAAGTTCCCGGTCAGGGCACCGTTGAGCGATTTCTCCGACGTCTTTTCACACAGCAGGTGGTTCAGGACCATCTGCTCGCCTTTGAGGAGTACACCGCAGCCTTCCATTTCAGTGGTGAAGCGAGCCAACGAGGGCGCAAGCGGACCAGCATGAATTCGGTGAAGGTGCTGAAGATCTGCACCGAGGTGAACGAGGAGCTGAACCAGCGCCAAAAATTCATCGTCTTGGTCCATCTCCTCGAACTTGTTCATCAGGATGGTGGGATGTCCGCGCAAGAAGAGGAGTTCGTATCCACTGTAGCAGAGGTATTCAACATCGCACAAGAGGAATTCCGGCGATGCAATGCCTTCGTACAGGGACAAGCCGGCCTGCGCGAGGACGCTACCGACATGCTCTATGTGGATGGAGCGGTGAGGTCCGCCGCGCATCGAGCAAAGCACCTGCATGCGCATGGGTTGAAAGGTGAAGTGCGCATAGTGCACATACCCAGCGTACCGCTTTTCCTGATGCGGTATTTCGGAGAGGATAGGTTATTGTTGAACGGCCAGCAGGTCTACGAAGGCCGCATACATGTGCTGGAGAACGGCGCATCCTTGAGGATCGCACATGGACAACCGGTCTACTACAGCGACATACTTGGAAGTTTCCTTTCGGATCCGCGCATGGACCGCATCGTGTTCAAGGCCGATGGCATCGAATATCGCTTCCCCAATGGACGGATCGGATTGCATGAATTGCATTTGGCAGAGACCAGTGGCAAGCTTATCGGGATCATGGGCGGCAGTGGCAGTGGAAAGAGCACGCTGCTGAATGTACTCAACGGTAATCTCAAGCCTTGTCAGGGGAAGGTCACCATCAACGGGGTGGATGTGCATGCACAGGCAGGCCTTATCCGCGGCGTTGTGGGCCATGTCAGCCAGGATGACCTGCTCATTGAAGAGCTGACCGTGTACCAAAACCTCTACTTCAATGCCAAGTTGTGCTTTGGCGACCAGACGGACGAGGATGTCGCAACACGCGTACTCGCACTGCTTCAAAGCTTGGGACTCTTCGAGTCCAAGGACCTTAAAGTAGGCAGCGTTCTGGACAAGACTATCAGCGGCGGCCAACGGAAGCGGCTGAACATCGCCTTGGAATTGATCCGTGAGCCGAGCGTGCTTTTTGTCGATGAGCCGACGAGTGGCCTGAGCTCTCGGGACTCGGAGAATATCATGGACCTCCTGAAGGAATTGGCTTTGAAGGGCCGCATCATCTTCACGGTGATCCACCAGCCATCCTCTGAGATCTTCAAGCTTTTCGATCGCTTGCTGCTCATGGACCAAGAAGGAAACCCGGTCTACTATGGGGATCCTGTTGACGCCGTGGTCTATTTCAAGAAGGTGACCGGTCAGGCGGACAGCGATATGGGCCAGTGCGAGGCCTGTGGCAATGTGAACCCGGAACAGATCTTCAATATCCTAGAGGCCAAGATCGTGGACGAGTATGGCCACGAGACGGATCAGCGCCGTATCGGCCCCGATGCTTGGAACGAGGTGTTCCGTGCCCAAATGGAAGTACGGGTGGCCAAGGTGCCGGATGAAGCGAATGTGCCCAAGAGCACGTTCAAGGCACCGGGAAGGATCCAGCAGATGGTCGTCTTCCTACGGCGTGACGTGCTGTCGAAGCTCGCCAATCGCCAGTATGTGCTGATCAACTTGTTGGAGGCGCCGCTGCTTGCATTCGTCATGGCCTTCTTTCTACGCTACCGGAGCACTGACCATGGTGCGGCAGGGCAATACGTGTTCAGGCACAACGATAATATTCCGCAGTACCTCTTCATCGCGGTCATCGTGGCCCTGTTCCTCGGATTGACCGTAGCGGCAGAGGAGGTGATCCGAGATCGCAAGATCCTCCAGCGTGAAAAGTTCCTCTCCCTAAGTTGGAGCAGCTATCTGGTCAGTAAGATCAGTGTACTCTTCTGCATTTCTGCGGTACAAAGTTTCCTCTTCGTTCTTGTGGGGGATATGGTGCTTGGAATGCAAAGCTTGATGCTGGAGCATTGGGCCGTCCTCTTCACGACCGCCTGCTTCGCTAATGTTCTCGGACTGAACGTGAGCGCCAGCTTCAATAGTGCCAAGGTGATCTACATCATGATCCCCGTATTGATCATCCCTCAGTTGCTTTTCAGCGGCATCATCGTCCGCTTCGACAAGTTGCATCCGTGGTTCGCATCGGAGAAGAGCGTGCCATGGATCGGGAACATCATGGCCAGCAGGTGGGCCTATGAGGCGCTTGCCGTATCGCAGTTCACTGATAACGGATACGAGCGTCTCTTTTATCCCTTCGATCAGCGGATGAAGACCGCCAATTGGAAGAAAGACCTTTGGGTGCGGGAATTGAAGGAACGGTCCGATGATGTTAGGCGGGCACGGGATAGCAAGGAGATGGGCACGCCCCAGATCGCGCAGGACCTGGCCTTGCTCCGGAACGAGATGACCAAGGAGGTAGAGGGATTGAAAGGTCTGAATTTCCCCCAATTGGGTCAATTAACACCATCGCTTGTGACCGACACGGTGCTGAACGCGTACGATAGGACACTTGATGTCCTTACCCAGCACTACAGGAGCACCTACAAGGATGCTGAACGTGCCAAAGAGGAGCGCATCGCCGAGATGACGGCCACGCCCATATTACGCCTGAGCTATTTCGACCTGCTTGACAGGAACAGGAACGAAAGCCTCTCGGATTTCGTGACGAACAAGAATGATGTGAACCTCATTGTGGAATCCCACGGTGAACTGGTGCAGAAGAGCGACCCGATCTACGTGGTCCCTGCAAATGAGGGTTTTTTTACCGCCCAGTTCTATGCGCCGGTCAAATGGCTCTTCGGCATCTGCATGCGCACGCTTACCGCCAATATCCTCTTCCTTTGGGGAATGACATTGGCGCTGGCACTCGCGCTAAAATTCGAGGTCTTCCCCAAGATCGGGAAGCGCTTGACCAGAAAGACCAGGTCCATAGGGTGATCAGCGTATACGGAGACCAGGAACAGGACCTACTTGCCGTCGACTTCCTCGATCTGCACCATCTTAAAGGGGATGTTGATGATCGCTTGATAATCCTCACCGGCCTCAAGCATATCCTCGTCGTCTGCCTCATAGTGCCAAAAGACCATCACCTCGTTCCCTGAGCTTCGCACCATTTCCAGCTTTTTGAACAGGTCCAAGATGCACTTACTGGAACTGGTGTTGAAATACTCTAGTTGCACACGGAGCTTCGTCGACGCTTGGGGTGTCTTGGAATAGTGGTCGATCCAATCGATAAGAGGTCTGTAGAACTCGATGGAGTTCTCAGGGATAGATCGGCCTCGAAGTTCCAATTGGCCAGTGCTTCCATCGAAATGCACCGTAGGGGTCTTGGCGCTTCCGTCCAGTAGAATGTTTGTCATCTGTTGGATGATCAGGTGGTCACGTTCACGTTCAAACTGAAAAAGGTATTGTCGTTGTCCAGCGGCACAAAGCCGTACTCGAGCTTTTGGCCGCTTTTGCGGGCAATATCGATGATACCCAATCCGCCGCCGCCGACGCTGCTGAATTTGCCGTTCGAAAGGGTGGACTTGTAGAGGTCGCGCAACTGCTCCGGTCCACAGCCATTGACGAGGTCCAAATGCTGTTTCAATTCGCTGACCTCGCCTTGCGCCATGTAATTGCCGGTGAGGACGGAATAGCCCGAGTCATCGTGCGCGATCATCACAACCCCATGAGGGTCGTCGCGCTTGTTTGCCTTGCCATCACCCAGGGCCATGCGGTTGTTATGATGAAAGAGGTTCTGAAGGCATTCCATCACCACGTTGAATACGCGCTTGCGTAGGCGATGGTCGGGTTCAAGGACATCCATCTTCTTTTCTACTAGACCCAGCAAGGCGGTGATCAAGTCGGTTGATAGGTCCCCCTTGAAGGACAGCATTATGCACTGCTTTTCCAAGTCTTCGTACAGGTCGAAGATACGGTCAACCATGTTCGATGGAGTTCATGATCGGTCCTTTTGCACAAAGGAATTGTCGATGGGCATGTTACGAACTGCCAATGCGCGTAGTTTTCCACGATTTTGTCAACCCGCCTTCAGCGCACTACCAAAACACAATGTATAATGGCGCGCCCAGATCCTACATTCGCGTCACGAGAAAGTGGACGCAGCATGGATATTCTGCTTTGTGCACTTTTGACCCTTATGGGCTGGTCCAGTTCCCAGTAATATACCAATAGCCCCAAATGAGGCCGCCCCTGCTTATCCTTCTCTTTCTTCTACTGCCTTTGGCAGCTGGTGCTTGGGTGCGCTTCAAGACCGCGAATACAGCAATGGTCAAGTTGCTGCTAGCGTTCAGCGGCGCATTCTTGTTGGGAATCACTGTGCTTCACATGCTCCCCGAACTATATGGCTCCGGCGACCCCCGATTGGGCGTATGGATACTGCTCGGTTTCATGTTGCAGGTCGTGCTTGAGTTCTTCAGCCGCGGTATAGAGCATGGTCATGTGCATATCCATGGTGTGGATCGCTCCAATGTCTTGCCTGCCGCGACGTTGGCCAGCCTGTTCATGCATTCCTTCGTTGAAGGAATGCCTTTTGCCGACCCGCGAGTTGGTGGTGATGGAGCCTTCGTCGTGGGGGTATTGATTCATAAACTCCCCATGGCGATCGCCTTGGCCTCCATCCTGAATCAGGCGGGTTCTGGTAAAGCAAGATCATGGGTCACACTGGCGGCTTTCGCGGCATCAGCCCCATTGGGCATCCTTTTCGCCACTGCTTTCGGGGACCATTTCGGGGAAGGATTCCTCGTTGCCGCCTTGGCCGTGGCGATCGGTATGCTCCTTCATATCAGCACAACGATCATTTTCGAATCCACTCCTGACCATCGTTTCAACGCACGTCGTTTCTTGACCGTGCTAGGGGGCGTGGTCCTGGCCTTTTTCGTTTCCCATTGACCTTGGACATACTGTCGCGCATTCTCGTTCGTTGATCCCACAGATTCCCGGGATCCAGTGGCAATCACTATCGGTTGACGCCGCATTGATCTGGCGTGAATGAATGAAGCGCGTGAAGAATTGTACCATGAAACGCGTCCTGAGGCAGGTGGGCGATCCACGCATGCAAGCGTTGATCCTTTTAGGCGTCGGGATCGTCCTTGCTTTCGCTCCCGATCTCTATTTGTTCATGTTGGCCCGCGCATTTCTATGGCCATGGGCGTTGGCGTTTATTCTTTTTGCCCTCGTCTCCGCAGGTTTGAGACGGTGGTGGCCCGCGTCGGCGGCATTGGTCGCGTTGTTACTGACTGGAATGGCGATCAAGGAAGGTGAAGCACCACCCGACAGCGTAAATGGCAATGCTTGCCTGAGCGTGGCGCAGATGAATCTCTATCAGTACAACGACCGGCATAAGGATGTGCTCCAAACGGCTCGCGGCACTCACGCGGACTTGATCTCGTTCCAAGAAGTGGATAGCGTTTGGGCACAGGTGCTCACGAAAGGTCTTGGAGCACTTTACCCTTACAGTCGCATTGAACTACAGCAGGATTGCTATGGCATTGCGGTATTCAGCAAGTTACCGATGCTTGGAACAGAAGTGCTGCGTATCGGAACGAGGCCGGCGATCACTGCGGAAGTGCGCACTGCGGACGGCGCGGTCAGGTTCCTTGCGGTGCATACCACATCGCCCGGTAGCTATGGCGAATTCCGCGACCGCGAGAAGCAGCTGGCCTGTTTGGCCGATCTGGTGGAGGCTTCTAAAATGCCCACAGTGGTGTTGGGCGATCTCAATACTGCAAGCTGGGATAGTGCATTCCGTCAGCTCTGCTCCAAGGCCAAGCTGAAGGAGGGAGGCGGAGCGCCACGTGTCACATGGCCTGCGACGATCGGTCTGCCCTTGACCCCGTTGGACCACGTTCTTGTGACGCCGCAACTAGGGATCGCTTCCACGCGCAGCTTTCCGATCCCCGGTTCCGATCATCGCGGGCTTGTCGCGGAGATCACTGCAACACTGCGATGAACCAACGTTCCGGGACGCAATTGCTGCCATGGGTCACCGCATTCGCTGTGGCCATGGCCTTTTTGGAATCCTCCGTGGTGGTCTATCTCCGAGCGATCTATTACCCATCCGGATTCGACTTTCCCATGGTGCCTATCGCTCCACGCATCGCTTTAACTGAACTGGTGCGCGAATTCTCCACCTTGGTGATGCTGATGGCACCCGGAGCATTGGTGAGTAAGCGCACGTTGGACCGCTTCGCGTGGTTCTGCTACTGTTTCGCGGTGTGGGACGTGTTCTACTACGTATTCCTGAAACTCATTCTCGATTGGCCTACAAACCTGTTCACATGGGACATTCTCTTCCTGTTGCCGGTGGTGTGGGTGGGACCAATACTTGCGCCGTGCATGGTCTCGGTCGGCTTGATCATCCTGTCGGTGCTGATCCTTTGGCGCAGACGACGGGAGCCGTCATACAAACCTGAATACTGGCAATGGGTATTGCTAGTGACCGCTGGTTGCATGATCCTATGGACCTTCATCGAGGGACCGTGGAGGCATTTGGGACGGTATCGCACTGGGTCATCTGAAAGCGATGTGTTCGCTGCATTGAATGACTATGTGCCGAACCATTTCAACTGGGGAGTATTCCTACTGGCGTATGGTTTAGCTGGGATCGCTGTGGTCCGTATGGCTCAAGGGGTGTGGCCCCTTAAACGCACTTCGTGACGAGGAAAAGCTCCAAAGCCAAGGTTGCTCTATCGGCCATGAGACAGGTCCAAACTCGTGAGATAGGCACCGTGGGTTTGCCCCAGATAAGCCTATTAGATTACTTGTAACGTGCTTCCCGCTTTTTCAGCAGGTCGGCTGTGGATAGCACTTGGCCGTACCATCGGACCCACAGGACCACCATCTCATTCTTCGATCACGATGAAATCCGCCTTGGCCCCAAGGCCCTTTAGGATGTCACAGATATTCTTCACAAAGCTGTCCGGGCCGCAGACGTAAAAGTGCTGGTCGAAATCCTGCACCAAGGCTACGATGGTATCCCTGTCAATGCGGCGTTCGAGAAAGCCGATCACATGTTGCCGTGTGAAGATGTTCAGAAAGTGCTTGCCAAGCATCTTGGTCAATTCATCGTCAAGGATCACATCGGCAGCCGTCTGGTTGGAGCAGACCAAGGTATTGCCGTCCAACGTCTTTTTCTTCTGGAGGTCCCGCAGGATCGCTATGAAGGGAGTTACACCGGCTCCACCGGCGAAGAAGAATCCCGGGCCGTGATAGGTGATCACTCCGAACGGTTCGTCCAAGATCAGCTCATCCCCTTTTCGTGCCAAGCCCAGCTGATGGGTTAATCCCGCGTGGTCATCATAGATCTTGATGATGAATTCAAGGGTCTTCGAAGTGGTGAGCGAGGTGAAGGTGAAGGGACCTGTTTTTTCCTTCCACCCATCCTTGTTCAATGCCAGATACGTGGCTTGCCCAGGTGTGTACTTGTACCCCTTTGGTTTTTCAACTTGAAAGCGCTTCACAGTCTGGGTGACGAATGCGGTGTCCAAGATCTTTATGATATGTTTGGCCATAGGGAGGTGTTCGGTCGGGCAGAATTACGAAGCATCCCTGAAAGGAAGGCGCACCTTCTTAAAGGCGGTGAAGAGAAAGGACGAACCGTTTCAGCTCTTCATGTTGTCGAACTGCAGCGGTACTTCGAACTCATGCCCCTGCACGCTATTCATCACTGCCTGTAGGTCGTCGATCTTCTTCCCGTTCACGCGTACCATGTCATCCATTATCTGCGGTTGCACCTTCAGCCCGGAATCCTTAATGAATTTCACGATCTTCTTAGCGGTCTCTCGGTCGATGCCCTGTTTGACCTTGATGGTGCGATAGAGCAGTTTTCCACTTGGCACCGGCTGGTCAGAGAGGTCGAAGCTCTTTACATCCACCTTTTGCTTTGTGCTTCGCTCGAGCAGGATGTCCACGATGGAATCAAGCTTCAGGTGGTCTTCCGTGGAAAGCTTTATCGTGAGTGCCTTCTTATCGAAATCCACACTGCTGTTGCTGCCCCGAAGGTCGTACCGGGTCTCAATCTCCCGCTTGACGGTATTGATCGCGTTATCCAAGGTCTGTGGATCCACCTTGGAAAGGATATCGAAGCTGGGCATGAGAGAGTAGATAGGTCCAGCAAGTTTACGACCCTTGCACGGATGCCTTTTCGCATCAGTGCAAAAACTGCCCGACCTATCCGATCACCTCAGCGTGCGGATACCGTTCCTTCCAGAAAGCAAGTTTCTTCAGGTCGCTCAGCGTGATGATGGTGCGATGGTCCAAGCGGACCTTGATCGCCTTGATGCCCTTGCGTATCGGTTGGGTGAGGATGAGTTGTCTTTTCTTGCGTGGCATGGTTGTTTGCTTTGTGACACAGTTAGGGAATAGCGTGCCAGACCATGCTAATGGTGGAATTGCTTGCGAAACCATGACGCATCTGCGAGATGGAGTGGAAGAAGCTGCCCAATTGGCCTTCAAATACGCGACTGGTAAGTATGAAGATCGCTGTATCGGCCTTCCTTGGCCAATAACTCGGTGTGCGTGCCGCGTTCCACGATCCTACCCTGCTCGATGACCAGGATCTGCGTGGCCATGCGGATGGTGCTGAGGCGATGCGCGATCACGAATGTGGTGCGGTCCTTCACCAGTTCATTGAGACTTTTCTGTACCAGTGCTTCGCTCTCGGTGTCGAGGTTGGAGGTGGCCTCGTCCAAGATCAATACTACAGGATCGGCGAGCATGGCCCTAGCGATGGCTACGCGTTGCCGCTGTCCACCACTCAGTTTGACGCCACGTTCACCGATCACCGTCTCCAGCCCCAACTCGAAACGATCGGTGAACTCATCGACATAGGCGCCCTTTACGGCGGCCTGTAGTTCCTCTTCCGTGGCATCTGGCCTAGGATAGCGGATGTTTTCGCGGATTGTGCCCTCAAAGAGGAAATCGTCCTGAAGCACCACACCGAGCCAACGGCGATAGCTTGCTAGGCGGACAGTGGAAAGGTCGACACCATCGATTGTGACCATACCGGAGGTAGGTGATAGAAAGCTGGCCGCCAATCCGGCGATGGTGGTCTTTCCGGAGCCTGAGCTGCCCACTAGCGCGGTGACCGATCCCGGCTTTGACTCGAAACTTACCCCGTGCAGTACTTCCGCGCCTTTCTCATATGCGAATCGTACATCGGTGAAGCGAACATCACCGCGGAGATGTTCCAAGTATACCGGACGCTTTTCGGTATCGTCCTCCGGCGTCATCTCCATGATCTCCTCGGTGCGGTCCAACCCTGCGAAAGCCTCCGTAAGTTGGCTTCCGATATTGCTCATCTGCACGATGGGCGCGATCATGAAGCCGAGGTAGAGTGTGAAGGAGAGGAACTCGCCTAAGGTGAGGCGATGTTGGATCATGAGCCAACTACCGATCCCCATTATCCCTGCGGATGCCAAGCCAAGTAACAACGTGGAAGAACTGGTGATCAACGCTGTGGAGGTAAGGCTCTTGCGGACATTCTCGAATAAGCGTTGCACGCCTTCTGCGAACACAGCGTTCTCATGTGCCTCAGCATTAAAACCCTTGATCACGCGTACCCCGTTGAGGGATTCCGTGAGTCGGCCTGTCACTTCCGCATTGATAACGCCCCGCGTGCGGAAAATGGGGCGGATCTGTCCGAAGGCCTTACGCGCGATGATGGCAAAAAGGCCCACCGGCACGAGGGTCCAAAGCGTCATCACGGGACTGATGTGGATCAAAAAAAACATGGAAGCCACAGCGGTGATCGTACCGCCAACAAGTTGCACGAGGCCGGTGCCTACGAGGTTGCGCACGCCCTCCACATCGCTCATGATCCGTGACACGAGCGCACCGCTTTTTGTATTGTCGAAAAAGCTGACCGGGAGGGAGAGGATCTTGCGCTGCACTTCCGCCCTCAACTCGCTGATCATGGACTGCGCCTCCACGCTAAGTAGCTTGGTGAGGAGGAAAGAGGTGATGCTCTGTACGACAATGGATGCGACTACAGCGACCAGGACCAGATGCAACATGTGGATGTCGCCATTCTTCACCACATCATCGATAAGATACTTGGTGGCTCCAGGAAGCACCAAACTCGCCGCACGACTGATCAAGATCAACAATAGGCCAACCAACACATGCTTACGCCGAGGCCAAATAAACTTTTGGAACGCCTTGCGCCAGCCCATGGTCTTCAATGACCCAGCATCGTTAGCAGTTTCAGGATGCGGATGTCGTCCACTCCCGCGCGTTCGCTCCACGCGTGAATGGCTGGCTTGGCTTCGGAACACGTTGCGAAAGTAGAGGAGCGGCGGATCAACCCGGCCCGATCATCTCAAAATGCAATGAGACGCCTAGCAGGAGCACATGCCGCGATCACTCCTTGATTATCTCTGCCTTGGGGTATCGCGCTTTCCAAAAGGCGAGAGCCTTGGCGTTCTTCACCATCACGACGGTGCGCGCGTCCAATCGGACCTTGATGGGCTTTCCGGGCCGGACGGGCTCGGTAAGGATGAGGTTCTTTCTGCGCGTTGCCATGGGTATTGTCGTATTCGGAGGATAATTCACCACAACGGTGAATACTGGATCAATGTGTTCCGTTCCTACCAATAATCGTGCAAAATAGTGGAATTCAAGGACTAAACAAGCTTCATTCTAAATATAGGACCCAAATCGCTCAGATCCAACCGTTCAGCTTGTAATATCCCAATGCTGTATATTCCCTAAGGCAGGTAATCTCCAGTTTTAAGCGATTCCAGAAGTCGTAGCGAAGCGACATGCTTCCTGAAACATCCGGCACGTAAGGTTTGCCGCCGATGCCCCGGTATCCATAAGCCAGATCGTCGAACAAGGCATGGTCGAACGCAGGAGCACCGGCGACATGGGCGAAGCCGAGCTTGCGGAAGGTGCGCAGTGTACGGTACATATTCTCCGGCGCTGTCACGACAGCCATGGACCGATCAAGCGACCCGGGGAATGCGGCGACCACATCGAGAGCCTGTTCGCGTGTATTCCGTCCATGCATGAGTAGGTCGATCCGAGAAGGCGCCACACCTTTGATCCCCAACTCCCGTACCATCGCATCGGCAAGCCCGGTATCCACAGGCAACACCACCAGGATATGGGATGCGGGATATCGGATCGCCCATTGAGCTGCCTCATTGCATCGCATCAGTTCGGGGCCGCTGGGCATACCACTTCCCCCAAGTAGGATGATCGTTTCCGGAACCTGGTCACATAGACCTCCAGCGGTTCCCAGCCAGCGATGTGCATGAAATGGCAGGCTAGTGAAGGCCAGGACCGTCATCACCAAGGCGATCACACCGAAGCCCATGCAAAGAAGACGGAACCAATCCCGAAACCGGTGCCGGAGCCGAGCCGCGAGCATTGGGAACGTGGCTTGGTTCGATGATGACATGCCGCAAAGGTGGGGGCGTTGCGTTCACTGGCCGAATTGAGTGTCTGTCGACTTCCAAAGCAGTTGACCCAGCTTGATACCCAGATCTTTCGCAGCTCCGGCCCAGCTCCATTCTCATCGTGAACTATGTTCTCGTCCTAGCCAACGATAAGGAGTGGCGGATGCTGTTTAGGGAATACTCCTTCTCGAAGTCCTACCTGATTAGTCCATACCTCTGTAGCGGACCATTCTTTCACCACTTCAAACACCACGCGATCAACATGAAGGCACTTCTCCTCTCTGCGTCGATCTTATTCGGCGGTGCTACCTATTCGCAGATCATCTATACCACATCAGGTACGTTCGTGGTGCCGGATGGAGTCACCAGCATCCAAGTTGAACTGGTCGGCGCCGGGGGCAACGGATATTCGAATGGCGGTGGCGGCGGTGGTGGCGGCGGATATGCTGCAGGCACCTTCACGGTAACGCCAGGAACGTCGTATTCGATAACCGTTGGTGATGGAGGGAGCGGCATGGCGACCGCCTTTGGCGCTTCGGGTATACAGGCTGGTGCCGGTTCAGACGGAGCACAGGCCGCTAACCCGAATGTGGGTGGAGGAGGGGCGGGCGGCACTGGTCTGGGTGGAGACCTGAACATGACGGGTGGTGCTGGTGGAGGCGGCTACTACACCTACTTCGGTGGTGGCGGGGGAGGTGCTGCAGGTTCAACCAGTAATGGCGGCGTGGGAGGGAACACTATCACCTGGACGGGGATCTGCCTTACGCCCGGTGGCGCGGCAGGGGCCAGTGGCGGTGCCCCCGGCGGTGCAGGTGGAAAGGGTGCCGGTTTCGTAGATGCTAGTTGCTCCGCCGCCGATCCCGCGGGTAATGGAGGCAACTATGGTGGCGGTGGCGGGGGTGGCAATGGGAACAGCTCTGGGCCAGGCATTGGTGGCGGTGGTTATTGCTCCATCACATGGGATATCTCCACAGGCGTTTCATATGCATCCGCGCTAACGACACCGATGGTCCTGAACAATCCGTTCACGCAGCATATCGTGGTCAGCCATGTTGTTGGCGACGAGCGCTTGCTACTCATGGATGCACTAGGTCGACAGCTTTGGAGCGGTGTCCATATCGAGCAGCAGGACTTTTCAGCGTTGCATCCTGGGACTTATATCCTTCGCATGGGAGAAGGGGATTCGGTCCGCACGTTCAAGGTAATGAAGCAGTAGTTTGAGTTGTTACCTTCAAGAGAAGAACACCGGAAAGCGGGGCGCTACTTTTGCGCCCCGCTTCATTTGCGGTATTTCATAATCGACCCCAATGATCATTCCCAAGCTTCCGTTGCACAGCCCTAAGGCACTTGTTGAACAGACCATCGGTGTCACCGATGTAAAGGTCACCTATGCCCGCCCGAGCGCGAAAGGCCGCGCCATCTTCGGCCATCTCGTTCCCTTTGGAAGCATTTGGCGGACCGCAGCGAACGCGGGCAGTTACATCAGCTTTGATGGACCTGTCACCATCGAAGGCGTATCTATCCATGCGGGTCAGTATGCGCTGCTCTCGATCCCCGGTCCCAAGGAATGGACGGTGGTCCTGAATAAGACCACGAAGACCATTCTCGCGGCTCCTTATGATGAACGGGAGAATGTGGCCAGCTTTCAGTTGCCCGTCCAAGATGTCGACTTCATAGAGACCTTCACGATCGGATTTGAACATCTATCCACGGATGCAGGCAGTTTGTTCATCGCTTGGGAAACCACCAAGGTTGCCCTCCACATAGAGGCGCCTGCGACCGAACAAGGATTGAAGAATATTGATGAAGCGTTGGCCGAGTCCGATGCCACTCCAGGCAATTATCATAACGCAGCGGCCTTCTGCTTGGACCGCCGTGTGCGACTTGCTGAGGCGCTTTCCTGGGTGAAGAGGAGTGTGGAAGAGGAGCCGAAATTCTTTACCGTGCGCACACTATCGCTGCTCTATGCCGCCAATGGCATGAAGCCCGAGGCCATTGCCGCAGCGAAGCGCGCCGCGGAAATGAGCAAAGCCGCTGGTGCGGAAAGCTTCGTGGTATTGAACGAAGCTCAGGTCAGGGAGTGGGAAGGTGAATTGGTGGGTTGATCCGACGGCGGTTCCGCGTCGATCTTTCTTTCGCGCTGAACGTGTCATCGTATCATCTTCGCACGAGCAAACCGTGCACATGATCCCATACCATCCAGAGCTCCTCTTCGTGCTTTACGGAATTTCCGAGGTTGGACTCGGGGTTTTCAAGCGATCGAAAAGCAGGTCGAAGGACGAGGGAACACTAGCGATGCTCTGGGCCGTGATCGGTCTGGCCGTCTTCTTTTCGATCTTCATCGCGAAGGCATGGCCGCAACATCATGTGACGTTCTCCCCGGTGGTTTATGATGTGGCCGTGCTTCTATTCCTTTTCGGTATCGCGTTGCGCTGGTGGGCCATCATCCATCTCGGCCGCTTCTTCACGGTGAACGTGGCTATCGCGACGGATCACCGGATCGTGGACGATGGCCCCTACAAGTACGTGCGGCACCCCAGCTATACCGGGGCCTTGCTCGCATTCATTGGCCTCGGGATCATGCTTTTCAATTGGCTCTCCGTTGTGGTGCTCATCTTGCCGATCCTGCTTGCCTTCCTCTGGCGCATCGCCATCGAGGAGCGTGCACTCTTAGCAGCATTCGGCGCGGACTATGCGGCCTATCGCGGGCGCACCAAACGGCTGTTACCGTTCATCTATTGAGCTTCTCCTGTCAGTGCTTGAAACGCACGAAGAGCCGCCCGAAGTTGTCGCTGTCCTTGTCGATGCGATGGTAGAGTTTTTTCACCTGCGGTTGCTGTAGATAGCGGAGCACTTTCTTCTTCAGTTGTCCGCTGCCTTTTCCGGGAATGATCTCCAGCAACGGGATGCGCCGGTCAACGCAGTATTCCATCGCTTCATCCAATGCGCGGTCGATCTCCTTGCCTTTGTTGAAGATGTCGTGCAGATCGAGGGTGTGCTTGGCCATTTGAGTTCAGGGTTCCACTTGGTACACGTACCACTGGTCCGTGCGCTCCACCCATCCATTGATGTCGAATTGCTTCACCCATGCAGGCAACGAAGCATAGATCAACGTGCGGTGCGGCCATCGTGTTTCTACATCGGCAGGTCGCATGGTGGCGACAAGTATCGTGTCGCTTAAAGTGAAACGCGTCGAATCGCTGACCGTACCGGCCATTTCAAGACCAGGACGCCGGTAGAAATGGATGTGCTCCACGCGATGGTATGGATCACTCCCAAAGTGATACAAGGCGATCGGTCGCGAATAGCCGTCATAGATCGTCTTGTAGAGCGAGATCTCCGCATCGGCGGGCTTGAACATCACTACCGCGAGTAGGACCAGGTCGATCGTCCAAAATACTTTCGTTGAGATGCGCCATGCCCGTCGCTCCAACAGTCCTGGCATCCATTTGGTCCGCACCAACTCAGTAGCTTGAATGATCGTGATCGGCAGCAGCCCCACTATTGGAAAAAGGAAGCGGAGCTCTTTATGTGCGATGAACGAATGGCCGAGAACGAAGGGCAGCAGCACCCAAGTCAGCACATTGCACCGGTTCAGCAAAACAAGGATCAGTGGAGCGATGATGAACACCAGGCTTATCGGAGGTACTGCGCGCACGAATGTGTCGGTGAAGTAGGTGTACCAGGGTTCTGTGCTGAATGCGCTGGCCTTGCCTTGCAGGATGTTCACATCGAAAGCGTTCCATGCGGTGAGTGTCCACTCGCCATATAACCAGCGGTCGATCACGATGCCGATGCAGATAGTGATCAGCATGCCGAATACCAACATCGTGATCCTGCCAAAATGTTCCTTCCGGATGAATAGCAGCCACGCCAACAGCCCGATGATCAGGAAGGCCACCTGCATGCGCACGGTGAAAGCCAGACCGAAAAGTGCACCTGTGATGAACAGGGTGCGTAGCGAAGTGCGCTCCCACATCAGCAAGGCAAAGCCGATGACGAACAGGTTCCCGGACCAATTCTCAGCAGAGAAGCGCACCGCGTCATAAACCGCGAACCAGGTGAAGAAAGTCAGAAGCAGGAAGAGGTAGCGCAAACGCTCATCAGCGATCCTTGGCAGGAACGCTTGCACCATGAGCATCATCGCGGTGAAGGATAAGGCTGCTGAAAGCAGTCTTAGGAAGAAAGCAAGAGCGAAAGGGTCGGTCGAACCAAAGACCGTGAAAAGGTGATGAGCGAGGTAGGCTAGGAACGGCAAGAATGCCGGTCGGATGCGAGCAGCAAATTCCCAAGCCAGGTCCTGTTGTGGCGTGATGCCCAATTTGTAGCAGGCAAATTCCAAAACTTGGAAATGCTCATCCCAATGATGAAAGCCGGTGGAAAAAAAGGCGGCGATGATGAGCACCACGGCTCCCCAAAGCGGTAATCGGTCCATCCGCAGATATCGCCCAAGGCAGTTCCGGGATGCGTTTGCGCGGGAATCCTTCATCACCGGCCGAAGGTCGGGCGAACTCTTGAACGATGAACGAAGCACAGTACTTCTGAGCGGACCGCGCCGCGGTCATTTCCTTAAGTGGCCTTGGTACCGTTCTCCCCCCGTTCAAGGGCCTCCGAAGTACCGGGTTTATTTTTCGCCCAATGAGAAACTCAATCCCACCGAAAGCAGTGTTTTGTCCTGCTTAAAGTTGGAATTGCTGAGGTTGAAGCTCTGCATCAGTTGCACTTGCAGTTTCAGGCGCTCGGAACCCCCGCGCAAGGTGAGCGCGGGTTCGAGCAGAAAATTCGCGATGTTGTCAGCCAGATACCGCTCCTGTGATAATCCATCCAGGTATAGCGAACCACTGATGTTCGAATAGCTCAACTGCGTGCCCCGCACCGAACCACTCACGGAGAAATACGGGGTGTGATATGTGATGCTAGGCTGCAAACCATAACGCAATGCGCTTGCCTCAATACGGCCTGTTGTTGCCGGATCGGTGGGTAGCGTGCTGGGGAAGTGGTTTTCCACATGACCTGCACCGACCAAGGCATACGTATCAAAAAGCCAGTGTTCCGAAAGGTTCTTGTAGTACCCGATGCCGCCTTCATACAATGATCCCGATCCACCGTTGCCATTGTCCTCATCGTGTGGAATGAACCAAGCACCATTGGCTTGGACCGCCAAAGCGTCGGTGAGACCATACGCGGCTTGGAATTCGACTTGGTTGCCGTTTCCGGCCAAGTTCACGGCTGTAGCGCCCTTTGCATGGATCGTAGGCACGTTCTGCGTGTTAGGGATGTAGTATGTGGTGGTACAACTGCTGAACAGGAACAGAACGGTGGACGTCAAAGCGATCTTTTGTGGATACAGCATGTTTGTGCGATTTGGTTGTGCCACAGGGTAGCCAAGTGCTATGCCGCGCCATTCACAAGGAAGATACAGACACTGATCGGGGCAGGCATTGCCCAGCTATCCCCCTTGTCCAAGCGCCATTTCCCGATCTCAGGTCCGCGCCAAGTGCAAAGTCGCTATGGCGGTGATCTGTTTTGGATCCACTTCCGCCTTTTTCGCACACTTCTTCCACGTCTTCACACCGGCCACCACTTCATCGATGATCGTATCGGCCTTCTTGATGCTCATCTCCTTGGCCACCGTTAGCAGGTCCGCGCGGGTGATATCAGTGCGCTTACCGTTAAGGCTCATCTGATGCTGGTGCAGCCAGAGGTTCTTGGGATCGTAGGCGAAGGTCATGTCGTAGGCCGGGGCCAAATGCCAATCGCCTTGCGGGTCCATCAGGAACGAGGTGTTCTTCGTATGGTCGTCGCAGTTGCGGGCGATCACATTGAAGCACATCCTGCGGAAGAGCTCTACTGCGGCAGGGTAGGGCAGCCCCAACTGGCGCATCACGCCGAAGGCCTGCTCGTAACTGTAGGCCAGCGGGTCGTTGAAATCCATGTGCGCGATGCCGCAGAGCGTGGCCATGTGCAGGCGGTGCGTCTTTCCTTCATCGTCCACCACGCGATCGAAGCGTTGCGTGAGGAAGTGCGCACGACCGTGCTCTTCCAGCAGGCGGCATGGCATCATCTCGATCCCGCTAGCGCGCGCCATCAAGTAGTACGCATACTCGATGCGGCCATAGCCTTTCGGATCGCCCAGTTCCGTATTGGTCACTCCGTCGAACTTGATCAGGCAATAGGAGAAATCCTTCAGGCCATCGATCTGCCTGCTGCGCACCTCGCCCGTCTTCGCGTTGAAGGCCACGATCGCCTTGGCCCGTGCGCCACCAGCCGAGGTGCCCACTTGGATGATGTCCAACAGCGCTTCCTGATCACCCTTCTTGCGACTGGTGACGAACGCTTCCTTCTGCTGCACCACGTTGCGCGCCACGCGCACGAGCTCATCCACCTGCAAGGCTTCGCTGCTCGCCTCCAGTTCGCCATGCGAAGGCTCGAACTCCAACGCGCCCATACCGCGGTGACCGAGGTAGCAAAGGCGCTCCACAGGATTTTCCGTGCCGAGATCGCGTTTCTGACTTTGCAGCCAGGCATTCAGCATCTGGTTCCCGAAGCGGTCCGGAAGGCAATCCGCCAAGAGTGCGGGCAGACCTTTGAACGTTTCATCGCGCACATTGCCGAAGGTGAATACGGCTTCGCCTCCTTTTGCTTTGGACAGCGGCATCATGATCGGCGCCACATCCAAGTGCCCTTTTGTGAACGAGCGGTCATACTGGAACTGCGCGCGGTGCAAGCGATCGTCCCAGATCACAAGGCCCACGGTCTGGCCCCACAACAACACCTTGGCGTGCGTTACCATGTGCTCTTCTTGGGTTTCGGCGGAACGATCTCTGACTTTTTGCGCGATGCGCGCTTGCGCTGCTTCGCCAAGTATTTCTCTTGTTGTTCCACCAGTTGGTAGGGCGTCAGTTGCGGTTCCTCGTGGAAGCCGTCCAGCACTTCCAGCCGGTCCATGGCGCGCAGCACTTGCACCACGGTCATCAGCGTAGCGGCGCGTCCGGCTTCCAGCTTCACCACGGTGGTGCGGTCGAGGCCAGCGCGCTTGGCCACTTCGGCCTGGCTCAGGTTGCTGCTAAGGCGCATGCGGCGCAACTCCTTGCCGAGCTGTTCCACGACCTTTTCATCCTTGAGGAGCTTCCAGTTGATGTTGCTTGTGGGCATCGTGTAGTGCAGTTATGGCAGTTAACGCTGCTTATGCACCACTAATGTACGATGTATTTTTGAATTTGTTATTCGATATGATGCTCGGAGGCATCATAAGATTCAATTATGATGGATAAAGAAGAATATAAGCGACATAATAATGGCCTTGAGGAGTCGCGGATTTCACCGCCTCAAGGACATCCCAGCATCATCCCCAATTCTCTGGATTCTCCGCGATGTATTGCGCAATGCGTTCGTATTCCCCGCCAGTGCGGCGGATGGCGCGTTCGTAGTAGCCGTACTGCCAAATGGTTCTGCCAGTAATCCCGGTTGCCGAATTGATGCGTTTAGTCGTCACAGATTTGAATGCACCGATGATCGCGCCCAATGATCCGCGTTTTGGGCCGTTTGGGCGCGCACCAATGGCCCCGGTAGGATCAGAGCATCCAGGATCGCACCATCATCGTTCGATGCATCCGTAGCGTCGACCCATTGGGTCGACCCGATAGGTCCCAGAACAATGATCGCATGCAGATGGTCGGGCATGATCTGCGTTTGAACCATATGCGCGTGGGGCAAATGGTTCGGGATCGCTAACCAGCATTCATTGACGATGCGGCCTGCGTCGTTCAATTCCATCATGGCATTCGTTCCGGTGCCCGAAATTTGTCCGAATAATTCCTGCTGGTCGCGTGCGCACAACCTCACGAAATACGCGCCCTGACGGTAATCGTTGCCGGATAGGCGAATGTGTTTGTGGTATTTCGGCGGGTGATCCATTTCATCACGGGTCGACCCAATGGGGCGACGCTACGGTGGCGTTGATCAGGATCCACGTTTCATCAATGCATTGATGATCTCCATCGCCGCCTTCGGGATCTTCGTGCCCGGCCCGAATACATCAAAACACCCAGCCTGTTTGAGGAATTCATGGTCGTTCGGCGGGATCACGCCGCCAGCCACCACGAGGATGTCACCGCGGTGATAGGTGTCGCGCAGTTCCTTGATCACCTCCGGCACGAGGGTCTTGTGGCCACCGGCGAGGCTGCTGATGCCGAGCACATGCACGTCGTTCTCGATGGCTTGCTTCGCCACTTCCTGCGGCGTTTGGAAGAGCGGGCCGATGTCGACGTCGAAGCCGATGTCGGCGAAGCTGGTGGCGATCACCTTGGCACCGCGGTCGTGTCCGTCCTGGCCCATCTTGGCCACGAGGATACGCGGGCGACGGCCTTCATGCTTGGCGAATTCATCGGTGAGGCGCATGGCCTCTTTCATCTCGGGGTCGTTCATGGCTTCCGCTGCGTAGACGCCGCTGATGGCGCGGGTGGTGGCTTTGTACCTTCCGAATTTGAGTTCCAGGGCATCGCTTATTTCACCCAACGTCGCTCGGGCTCGTGCGGCGGTTACTGCCAATTCAAGCAAGTTGTTGGTTGTCAGTTGTCCGTTGTCAGGCTGGGCGGCAGCATCCGTCAACTTCTTCAATGCATTTCGGACAGCGTCCCCATCCCGGCTTGCGCGGGTCTTCTTCAACCTCGCCACCTGCGACTCACGCACCGCGCTGTTGTCCACTTCCAGCAGTTCCATCTTCGTCTCGTCCTCCGTCACGTAGGCATTCACGCCGATGATGTGGTCCTTGCCGGTGTCGATGCGCGCTTGTCTTTTCGCTGCGGCTTCTTCGATGCGCATCTTCGGAAGACCTGTTTCGATGGCCTTGCTCATGCCGCCGAGCTCTTCCACCTCCTTGATCCGCGCCCACGCTTTGTGCACGAGTTCGTTGGTGAGACTTTCGAGATAATAGCTGCCGCCGAGGGGATCGATGAACTTCGTGACACCGCTTTGTTTCTGCAGATAGAGCTGGGTATCGCGCGCGATCTTGGCGCTGAAGTCAGTGGGCAGTGCGATGGCTTCGTCGAGCGAGTTCGTGTGCAGGCTTTGCGTTCCGCCTAGCACTGCGGCCAATGCTTCGACCGTGGTGCGCGTGATGTTGTTGAACGGGTCCTGCGCTGTGAGGCTCCATCCGCTGGTCTGGCAGTGCGTGCGGAGGGCGAGACTTTTCGGGTTCGTCGCGCCGACCTCCTTCAACATTTTCGCCCAGAGCAGTCGGCCTGCACGCAGCTTTGCCACTTCCATGAAGAGGTCCATGCCGATGCCCCAGAAGAAGCTGAGCCTTCCCGCGAACTCATCCACCTCCATGCCCGCCGCAA